>NZ_MQSY01000062.1:0-234496 GCF_001921245.1 Aeromonas sp. YN13HZO-058
TGGCATTCGCCATGCGAGAGTAGGACACTGCCAGGCACCCAATACAAGAAACCCCGCTCGATGAGCGGGGTTTTTTATTGCATGTAATTCTGCAAATTGGCTGATATTTAAACTGTTTTATCTCCTGTCTTCTGAACTTCTTGTCGCTCGCCGCTGTTTTCTGGTTCCACAAATAGCCTGACATTCCGCTTGTTACTCTTCCTTCACTGAACCGCTGTCGCTCTATATAGCGGCTCTGGTGTAGTCATGACCCGCGAATTCTCTGTTCGCCTGTACGCCATAATCTCTTGCTTGCGATCTTTCCTGGGCATCGGCATCCTGTGTTAGCTGAAAGCTTTCTTTTTGAGCCTCAGTCATGGCATCTGCTTGTCCATGACTTTGTTAGTCACCCGCTGACGTTATGCCAGAGAGTGTGTTGGCTGCTCTAACATTGGTTGCTGTGTTATGTCGTTGTGGTTTGGGGTAATAAGAAAATGGGCAGGGATGTGCGCAGGAGCGCAGAGGTTCGAAGTTGATAGGTGATCTTGCAGCAGCTATTGAGCCCGCGGGCGGGGAGATTAAGGGGGTGTTGAAGAAGGCTAATTTGTTGAGATCTATGAGAAATGGCAAATCGCAGGCAAACAAAAAGCCCACGCAACATGGTTGCATGGGCTAGGTATGAATGGCGGAGGAGGTGGGATTTGAACCCACGGATGGTCGCCCATCGCCGGTTTTCAAGACCGGTGCATTCAGCCGCTCTGCCACCCCTCCGCAGCAGTGCGGCGAATATTACCATGCTGATCCGGCTTGTAAATCCCTGCCCGGTTCGATTGCTGGTTAATTGCGCGAAATGACATGAAAAAGTGGCAATCAGGGCACATCAAGCGCTTTTTTGGCCAGATAACTTGACTTGAAAACAGACTCAACCACTATAGTGCCCTCTATCATATCCTCTGCAAGATAACGTTATGACTATTAAAAATGCCCTGTTTTGCGCGCTGGCTGGCGTGACCCTGTTGGCGACACCGATACATGCAAGCGAGCTGACCAAAAGCGATGTCGAGCAAATCGTTCGCGACTATCTGGTCAAGAATCCCGAGATCCTGGTCGAGATGTCCAATGCCCTGCGTGCCAAGCAGGAGAGCCAGCAGGCCGAGAGTGACAAGTCGCTGATCAAGGCTCACTCCAAGCAGCTTTATGCCAATCAGGATCCTGAGATGGGAAATCCGAAGGCATCGCTGACCATTGTGGAGTTTTTCGATTACAACTGCGGTTACTGCAAGCGGGCCCATCCGCTGGTCAAGCAGTTGATGGCGGAAGATAAAGACATCCGTTACATCTACAAGCAGTTCCCCATTCTGAGCGAATCCTCCTACTTCGCTGCCCGTGCTGCGCTGGCGGTTCAGCTGGGCCAACCTGACAAGTATCAGGCGTTCCACGAGAAGCTCTATACCCATCAGGGCCCGCTCTCTGATGAAGCACAGGTCAAGCAGCTGGCGCTGGCGGCCGGTGTTGACTGGAGCAAGGTCGAAGCCAAGATCAAGGATGGCAGCATTGACCAGAACCTCGGCACCAACCGTGCGCTGGCTGAAGCGCTCGGTATTTCCGGTACCCCGGCCTTCATCATCGGTGATCAGATCCTGCGCGGTGCGCCCCGTGATCTGGCCAGCCTGAAGGGGTTTATCAAGGACGTGCGCGCCGGCAAGAGCATTCAATAAGCGGTTGTCATGGTCAGGGGCTCAGTCCCTACGTCCAGATACAGAAAGAGGGTCGGTATCACTACCGCCCCTCTTTTCATTATGTCCCTTGGCACAGGTGGTCGTCGCGAAAGGACCATAACAACGTGCTCAGGACCCGGCCTTTTGGCCTCAGTAACAAGTATTAGCAGAGTCGTTCGACTTCCATCTGGGAAAATTTCAACTCCTCCTTACTGGCTACGAAGCTTGCTTAATTACAGCCAAGACTTTTTCTGCGCCCTGCCTTAGAATCGCCACCCGGTGCAGGAGAAACCAATATGTTAGTTGATATTTTGCGGATTATTTTTATAGCCGGTGGCCTGGCATTTGTCTTTATGCTGGTGCAGGCCTGCTGGCAGAAGAGGTGCAACGGCACGCTCGAATCTACTCCCTTCTGGCCGGTGGCGTTGATCGGTGGGGTTGCCAACTTCCTCGATACCCTGGGGGTGGGCAGCTTTGCGGTAAAGACCGCCTGCTACAAGCAGTTCAAGCTGATCGATGATCGGGTACTGCCGGGGACCCTCAATGGGCAGTGCGTGCTGCCGACCGTGACCCAGTCGCTGATCTTCATCGGCGCAGTAGCGGTGGAGCCGCTGACGCTGGTCAGCATGATGATTGCCGCCGCCGCGGGCGCGGCTTGGGGGGCTCGCCATGTGGCCTCGTTTGATCGGCAGACCATTCGGCTGGTGATGGCCATCTCCCTGCTGGTCGTCGCCGGGTTGATCTTTGCCGGTCTGCTGGGTCTTTTCCCGGTTGGCGGGGATGCGATGGGCCTCAGTGGCTACAAGCTGGCGATCGCCCTGCTTGGCAACTTCATCTTCGGGGTGCTGATGAATGTCGGTATCGGCCTGTTTGCCCCCTGCATGACGCTGGTCTATCTGCTGGGGATGAATCCGCTGGCGGCGTTTCCGATCATGATGGGCTCCACTGCCGTGCTCAGCGTCTTCTCTGCAGGCACCTTTATCCGCAAAGGGGCCTTCGATGCCAAAGCGGTGCTGGCGGTGGCCATCTTCGGCCCCATCGGTGTGGTGCTGGCCGCCATGCTGGTCAAGTCCATGGATATGGAGATGCTGAAGTGGCTGGTTGCCTTTATTGTCATCTATACCTCTTGGACCATGTACGCCTCCTGGCGGGCGGCGCGTCGCGCCCCTGTGCAACTGGCGGTGGAGAGCGCAGGCTAGCCTGCACCAGTGCCGCTTCGGCCTTGGCCCCGAGAAAGACATAGAGTCCGAGCGCCAGCAGCAATCCCACCGCGCACCCCATCACCCCAATCGCAGGCCAGAGCAGCTCGCTCTGGCCGAGCGACCCTTTGAATAGCAGCAACAGTCCCTCGATGGAGACCGCGATCAGGATGGCGGCGATAAAGCGGGTGATGGTGCGACGAATGGCGCTGTGGCGGAAGATATCCTTATGCAGCAGCACCTCCTCCTCCAGAATGGTTTTGCCCAGATCGAATACCGCCAGTGCCAGCGTCAGGAAGATGATGGCGCTAAAGGCGCCGAGTCGGTTCTGCTGCTCGCCGCACAACAGCTGGTAGAGCTGCTCCAGCCCGTGCCAGATGAGCGTCGCGACGATGAGAAACAGCGCCATGCTGAGCACCACATAGACCGCCTTGAACCAGGGCATGGCGCGGCGGCGCTCTCTATCCCCCATCAACCAGCCAATCAGCTGGTTCAGACAGACGGTGATCTCCCGTCCTTGCCCCTGCACGATGAGGTGCAGCCGGTTATGGGCCGCCGGTGCCGCAGGCTGGATGCACACAGGCCCCTGATAGTGGTCAATGCTGACAACAAAGGGATACCCCTTGAGCGAGGCAAGGGGGGCGCTGAGCAGCCCCTGCAGTAGCGGGGTCAACTCCTCCTGATACTCCTGATAGCGCCGCAGCACATCGATGGGGCTCATCTCTGCCATATGGACCTCGGTGACGTGGGCTCTGTTGCGGATGTGCAAATAGTGGGCCTGCTTTATGATAGGGATGGCGGGGCAAGTTGCACCAGAGGATGACAAAACGACGGATGACGAGGGGGAATGCACCAGAACTGGGCGTATCGACGCTCTGCGTGGTGATGGAGGCACTGCAATAGAAAAGGGCCCATGACGCAGTCTCTTGGTCACAACTGTTGATGCTCAAGAGACTGCGCCAGTTCGTAGCCTTCAAGCAGAGTCTGTAACCTAAACCAGCCCTCCCATAACACCGCTATCGAGGCTCGCCCCGTGCGCTTGGTGTCCTTCCAGCCCCCCAGTATCGCCAGGCTCTTGTACGCCCACGCCATATCGGGGGCTTCATTCGGCGGGGCCCTCTTCTCCATCTTCAACCACAGCAGCTTCCAGCTCTTCGTACCCAGCAGCCCTTTGCAGCTTTCCCCCTGCGCGGCAGGCTCCTCTTTGATAAATCGCAGCTGCAGCAACCGCACCGCGAGAAAGGCCAAGATGACGCTCATACGCATCAGGTTTTCCCGGCTCTGCATCCTCAGCGCTTCGACCCGCGTGCCCGCACTCTTCCACACCTTGTGATAATCCTCGATGAGCCAGCGCTGCTCGTAGTAGCCGATAATCTCGCTGGCCTGCTCGGCGCTGGTCACCGCTTCACTGGTCAGCAGGTGCCACTCCAGCCGGTCGGCTGCATCGCTCTGCTCGATGCATCCCACGTAGTAGAGCGGGATATCCGGCTCGCTACGCTTGTTGGCCGGGGCCTTCAGGGTGACCCTGGCAAACTTGATATCGAGCACGGCCTCTCTGGCTTTTCTGCCACCCCGCTGGGGTATCTTGACCACCCGGGTACCCGCGGATTGGCACTGCCTGGCATAGTCGTAGAGCTTGTTATCGTGCTCGTTGATACAGCGGCTCTGCATCGAGCGCACCACGAAGCGCTGGGTATGTTTCTGCTTGTAGTGCAGGTATTCGTAGATATCCGCTTCCCGGTCACAGACCGAGATAACATTGGCCATGGTGCTGCCAAGCCGGGTGGCGAGCGTTTTGGCGGTTTGCTCCCATTTGTAGCTCTCTTTTTCCTGATAGGGACGGGTCGCGTATTGGGCACGCTGTCCTCGCTTGCTGACATCGCGAGTCCATATTTGCTGGGCGGCCAAGCCCACCACCTTGCGCTCGTGCGGCGCGAACAGCAGCACGGAGTGAGCCAGCAGGGCACGACTGATGCCCTGGTTGGTATGGCCCAACTCATCTCTGACGCTGGCATGGTTAAACGTGAGGGCAGTCGTGTCTTCCAGCGCCAACAAGAGAGAATGGTCTCTGGCATGGGCGGCGGTGACGGCAAAGCCGGCGTTGGCAATGGCTTCGGCACTGACATGTGAGCTGCGAATGAAGCGGTATGCGCCTTCCATATCAGCAGGTGAGAGGGGAAGGTGTGACACGCAATCTCCTGGTTGGTGAGCAAGGGCAGTGGCAAGGGCAACCAGCCTTCTGGTGCGTCTTGGGTCGTTAAGGTTGGCGTGACCAAACTGTGCCTGCGCCCAGTGCGCCGGTTGAGTGAAGGGCATGTTAGAACCTGGAGAGATGGCGATGAAAGGTTCAGATCACAGAATGGGAGAGAAGTTCAAAAAAAAAACCCAAGCGATGCTTGGGGATTTTTGTATAAGAGACAGGCCATGACGGGCCCTTTGCGACAACCGGCGGCGATTTAGCCTGCCAGCTTGGCGAAGCTGCGCTCGGCAGCAGCCAGGGTGTGTTCAATCTCCTTGTCACCGTGAGCCAGCGACAGGAAGCCCGCCTCGTAGGCGCTCGGTGCCAGATAGACACCCTCTTCCAGCATCAGGTGGTAGAAGCGCTTGAAGCGTTCCATGTCGCAGCGAGTGACCTGCTCGTAGCGGGTAATTTCTGGTTCGTCGGTGAAGAAGAAGCCGAACATACCACCCACATAGTTGATGGCGAGCGGGATGCCGTGCTTGGCCGCGGCCGCTTTCAGCCCTTCTGCAACCCGTGCAGTCTTGGCGCTCAGTTGCTCATAGAGGCCCGGCTCCAGCAGCAAGTCCAGCATGGTCAGACCGGCCGCCATGGCCACCGGGTTGCCGGAGAGGGTACCTGCCTGATAGACGGGGCCGGTCGGGGCAATGTATTGCATCACCTTCTTCTTGCCGCCGAAGGCGCCGACCGGCATGCCAGCACCGATGATCTTGCCAAGGGTGGTGAGATCCGGGTCGATGTTGTAGTAGCCCTGAGCACCGCGCAGGGAGACGCGGAAACCGGTCATCACCTCGTCCAGGATCAGCAGGGCGCCGAACTCGTCACAGATGGCACGCAGTCCTTCCAGGAAGCCAGGCACCGGCGGGATGCAGTTCATGTTGCCTGCGACCGGCTCGACGATGATGCAGGCGATCTCGCTGCCGTACTGGGTGAAGGCTTCACGTACCGACTCCAAGTCGTTGAACACGCAGGTCAGGGTGTGCTTGGCGAAATCGGCCGGCACGCCCGGGCTGTTGGGCTGACCCAGGGTCAGGGCGCCGGAACCGGCTTTGACCAGCAGAGAGTCGGCGTGGCCGTGGTAGCAGCCCTCGAATTTGACGATTTTGTCGCGACCGGTATAGCCGCGGGCCAGACGGATGGCGCTCATGGTGGCTTCGGTGCCGGAGTTGACCATTCGCACCTGCTCCATGGAGGGAACGATTTGGCGCACTTTCTCGGCCATCAGCACTTCGATCTCGGTCGGCGCGCCGTAGCTCAGTCCCTTCTCAACGGCCTTGATGACGGCGGCCTTGATGGCCGGGTGGTTGTGACCCAGCAGCATGGGGCCCCAGGAGCCGATGTAATCCACGTAGGCCTGACCATCCACATCATAGAGATAGGCGCCATCGGCGTGATCGATGAAGCGGGGCGTGCCGCCGACCCCATTGAAGGCGCGGACCGGTGAGTTGACGCCACCCGGAATGGTCTGGCGGGCCTGTTCAAACAGCTGATCTGATTTTGACATGGATCATCCTTAATGGGATTTTGGTCGTCACACAAGGGATTGCAGCCGATTGAGACTCGGCAGGCCGGAGCATCAGGAGTATGCTTTGCGCTCTCGCCACCCGGACTCTCGGTCTGCTCCCGTGACAAAAATTTAACGGGCCGACTATAGCAGAAAGCCCCAGCCCTGGGCAGCCGAGCAACGCGCCGGGTGATCCTGATCTCAGCTAGCTGACGATATGGTTTTTCCAGGTTGGTGTAACAAGATGGCGCAACAAGCTCTCTCCTCTGAACCCGATACCACTTCGCGGGGGCCGCTTTCCCGTATTATCCGGCAAGACAAGATGCCCTTGTTGGTGCTGCTGCTGGCAGCGCTGGTCGGCACCCTGGCCGGGCTGGTGTGCGGCCTGTTCGAATCGGGTGTCCACTGGCTGGCAGAACAACGCATCATGTTGCTGGCCGACCGTCCCTGGTGGCAGCTCGGTCTGCTCGGCTTTGGCTTCAGCGCCTTGCTGGGATTTGTCGGCTACTTCCTCACTCATACCTTTGCCCCGGAAGCAGGCGGCTCCGGTATTCCCGAGATCGAGGGGGCGATGGACGATCTGCGCCCGGTGCGTTGGTGGTGGGTGTTGCCGGTCAAGTTCTTCGGCGGCATCTGTACCCTGAGCTCCGGCATGGTACTGGGGCGGGAGGGGCCCTCGGTACAGATCGGCGGCAATCTCGGCAAGATGGTGGCGGATATCTTCCGGCTGCCCAAAGAGCATGGCCACGCCCTGCTGGCCGCCGGTGCGGCGGGCGGTCTGGCTGCCGCCTTCAATGCGCCGCTGGCGGGCATTCTGTTTGTGATGGAGGAGATGCGACCGCAATTCCGCTACTCCTTTCTGGCCATCAAGGCGGTGGGGATCTCCGCCATCATGGCGACCCTGATGTTGCAGAACATGAAAGGGCAGGGGGCGGTGATCACTCTGCCCCACTACGATGCGCCCGCCCTCAAGGCACTCTGGCTGTTCCTCTTTATGGGAGCCACTTTCGGGGTGCTGGGTTTTGTCTTCAACAAGTTGGTGCTGGCCTGTCAGGATGGTTATCTGGCACTGCATCAGAACAAGCGCCACCGTTTCGTGGCCATCGGCATGCTGGTCGCCGGAACGTTTGGTGTGCTGTCGCTGTTTGCCCCCTCGGTGACGGGCGGTGGCACCGAGCTTATTCCACATCTGATGGGGGATGAGTATGCGATGGCGACCCTGTTTCTCATCTTCTCGGTGCGGCTGGTTGCGACCCTCATCTGCTTCTGCTCCGGCGCCCCGGGCGGGGTGTTTGCGCCGACCCTGGCGCTGGGCACCCTGTTTGGCGTGGTGTTCGGCCATCTGTTTCATGCGGCGTTTCCCGAGCTGGGTATCGAGCCCGGCGCCTTTGCCATTGCAGGGATGGGAGCGCTGTTTGCTGCCACCGTGCGAGCCCCTATCACCGGCATCGTGCTGGTCACCGAGATGACCGACAACTATCAGCTGATCCTGCCGATGATGATCACCACGGTCGGGGCAACCCTGGTTGCCCAGTGGCTGGGTGGCCGACCCATCTATTCCCAGATCCTGGAGCGAACTTTACGGCTCGCCGCGCGTCAAAAGCGGGGTGATGGCAGCGCCACGGCCAGTTAATTTTTCCCTTTATCGCGTTTGACCCCGGTCCGGGCGGTATAGTGAAGGGAGAGGCGCTGCCGTAAATGGCGTGATAACGGGATGAGGGGCTATGTCCAATCTATTGAAGTTATTGGTCGTGTTAGCCGTTGGCGGGCTCATCGGTTACTTTGTCGGTAACCGTCAGGAGCTGGCCCAGAGCAGTCTGTTGGTGGTGCAGCAGGAGACGCTGGATCGTCAGGGCAAGGCCATCGGCCAGCTCAAGACCGAGCTGGGGGTGAAAGATACCCGGCTGGCGACCCAGCGGGCAGCCTTCGAACAGTTGCAGACCACCCTGAAGAGTCAGGAGGCGCAGGTGCAGGAGCTCAAGCGCCAGCTGGCCTTTTTCGAGCGGATCATGCGCCCCACCGGTGAACAGGTGGGGGTAGTGATCGACAACCTGACCCTGCAGGAGACCAGCATTCCCGGTCGTTACCACTACCGTCTCGCTCTGACCCAGCCCACCAAGAAGCGGGAGCTGTTTCGTGGTCAGGTGCAGATCCGGGTCGAGGGGAGTCTGGCCGACAAGCCGAAGACACTGACCGGTCGCGATCTCGGGATGAAGGTGAGCGAGTGGCGCTATGCCCTGCGTTATTTCCAGCTGCTGGAAGGGAACTGGCAGTTGCCGGAAGGCTTTGTGCCGGATCGGATCCGTGTCACCATCAACAAGGACGGCAGGCAACCGGCACAAGAGCTGCTGGTTGAGTGGGGCGAGGTTATCAAGCCGCTGGTCGCCGCGCCGCCTGCTCCGGTTCCCGCTGCCGGTTAAACGTGGTGAATACTTGAACTGAATGGTCGGGTATTGGATAATTTCGCGGTTTCCATGTTTGTGGATCTAATGGTTGTGAGGTCAGTAATGAGTGCAGTAGCAGAAGCCCCGCTGCCCATCCAGATGACGGATGCGGCGGCCAACAAGGTGAAGAACCTGATCACCGAGGAAGAGAATCCCGAGCTGAAGCTGCGGGTGTACATCACGGGTGGGGGCTGCTCCGGTTTCCAGTATGGCTTTACCTTTGATGAGAAGATCAACGACGGGGACACCGTGGTCGAGAAGAACGGCGTCACCATGGTGATCGATCCCATGAGCCTGCAATATCTGGTAGGCGGCAGTGTGGATTACACCGAGGGTCTGGAAGGTTCACGCTTCACCGTGACCAACCCCAACGCCACCACGACCTGTGGTTGTGGCTCCAGCTTCTCCATCTGATCGGCGTTATCGGTCTGATGAAACGGCTCTCGGCGACGAGGGCTGTTTTTGTTTGTGGTGATCAGTGAACGCCATCAAACAGCATTTCTCTAAAACAACAAAGGCGCCGTGATGGCGCCTTTGTTGTTTGCAGAATGACTTAGCGGGAGCTTGCCGCCGCGACCAGCGGGATCCGGTTCACTGCCTTGCCCATGTAGGCGAGGGTGATGGTCACAATGATGCAGGTGAAGCTCAGCCACATGTAGGGCAGGTAGTCGAGGGTCGCCACCCCCAGAACCCCGGCCATGAAGATGCCGTTGTCGCTCCAGGGCACCATGCCGCAGGTGAGGGTGCCACCGAACTCGGCGTTGCGAGAGAGGTTCTTGCGTGCCAGTCCCAGTCGATCGTAGTTTTTGGCCATGATCTTGGGGGTCAGGATCAGCGACACATACATGGCCGAGCCAAACACGTTGGCCAGAAACGCGGTGGCTATGGTGTGGCTGGTCAGGCTGCCGACGCTGTTGATGCGCTTCTCGAAGGCGCTGGCGATCACTTCCAGAATACCGACCTTCTCCAGCAGGCCGCCAAACCCGAGACCGAAGATGATGACAGCTACCGAGCCCAGCATGGACTCCATGCCGCCGCGACCGAGAATGTTGTCGATAAAATCGATGCCGGAGGTGATGGCAAACGGACTATAAGCCGAGTGCATCGCCTTGACCGGATCCATGCCCTGGAAGGCGATGGCCCAGATCAGGCCCAACAGGGCGCCGAAGCTGATCACCGGGAAGGCGGGCTTGCGATTGGCCAACAGACCCAGCACCAGTACCACCGGCACGATGGCCAGCGGGGTGATGTTGAACTGGCTGTCGAGGGCCTCCATCACCAGATTGACCTGCTCCAGGCTGACGTTGCCCGAATACTGCATGCCCACCACGGTGAACAGCACAGCGGTGATGACATAGGAGAGCAGGCTGATGGGAAGCATCCCCTTGATGTGTTCCACCACGTCGACGTTGGACATGGTCGAAGCCAGCACCACAGAGTCGGAGAGCGGAGAGAGCTTGTCACCGAAGTAGACGCCGGAGAGCACGGCACCGGCTACCAGCGGCGCAGGTACGCCGAGGCTGTGGCCGATCCCCATCATGGCGATACCGGCTGTTGCGGCAGAGCCCCAGGAGGTGCCGGTGGCCAGCGAGGTCAGGGAGCAGATGATCAGGGTTGCCAGCAGGAAGATGGACGGATGGATCACCTTGAGGCCAAAGTAGATGATGCTGGGGACAATGCCGCCGGCAATCCAGGTGCCGACCAGGGCACCGACGGAGACCAGGATCAGGATGGCCCCCATCCCCTTGGCGACGCCGTCAACGGCCGCCTGCTCCAGGGATTTGTAATCGTGGCCGAGCTTGATGCCGAGCCCCATGATGACGAACCAGGCGATGAACAACGCCAGCTGGATCGGCAGGTCGAGCACGCTGGTGAACGAGAATGCCAGGGCCAGGAAAATGGCCAGACAGATGAACACCTGCGCCATGCCCGGTAGTCGGATGTGGTTTTGTTGGTTTTGCATAGATACTTCCTAAACTCTTGCTCGCCAAAGTCAGTCCCTCTCGTCCTGTGGATACACGTATCCCGAGGGGCCAACCCAAAAAGAGGCCGCAATCTACCACAAACCTGATGGGTTAAAGCCCCATCAAATTGGTAAAAATGCACATTTGATTGAAAAAATCACAAATTAGTTGATCTCATAACCCGTTTTTGAGCGCCCTGTTGACATAAAGGGTCACATACGAAGCCTGCATTGAGACGCGACTTGCATCCTCGATAGATGAATATGATAACTATTATCAATTGTTGGTTGGGGAGAAAACAATGCGCTGGATATTGCGGGGGATGATGTTGCTGGTGGCGGTGGCCGTACTCGCATGGGGTCAAGATAAAGAGTACGGCACCTGGAGTGCCGGTTTTCTGCTGGCTGCCTGGGTGATGCTGGAGCCCGGATTGCGGCCTGCCTTGATCTTGCTGCCAGTCGCTGGCTTGACCGGTATCGTCACCCTGCTCTGGCAGCAGCCCTGGCTATGAGGTTTTGACGGGAGCCTGCTTGATCTTCTGCTGTGCCAGCTTGAGCGATTCGACGACCAGCTTCTCCATCTCGGTGCGCTTGGCATCGGTCAGGAAGTAGATCATGTCGACATCGTGGCGAATATAGTGGGAAGGGAGCTGGTTGAGGGTCAGGCAGCAGAGATCGGCCATCTGGTCGCCGGTGAGCTTCTGTTGCAGATCCTGCTTCTCAATCTCCTTGAGCACCAGATGTTCGTAAAAGTTGTGAATGTCGGTATCCAGTATCATATGCGTTCCTTGGCATGACGATGAGCGGGGAGTCGTCAAAAGCATAGCCATAACAAGGAGTAAAAACAAAAGGCCCGTCACTTTCGTGATGGGCCTTTTGCGTAATGAATGGTGCGAAGAGAGGGACTCGAACCCTCACATCCGTGGGACACTAACACCTGAAGCTAGCGCGTCTACCAATTCCGCCACCTTCGCACACTGATTTTCTCCAGCTGGTTTTTAAATGCGGTTGGAGCGCATTGCTCTGTTTTTACATGTCAGAATCATGGTGCGAAGAGAGGGACTCGAACCCTCACATCCGTGGGACACTAACACCTGAAGCTAGCGCGTCTACCAATTCCGCCACCTTCGCACACTGATTTTCTCCAGCTGGTTTTTAAATGCGGTTGGAGCGCATTGCTCTGTTTTTACATGTCAGAATCATGGTGCGAAGAGAGGGACTCGAACCCTCACACCCGGGGGGCACTAACACCTGAAGCTAGCGCGTCTACCAATTCCGCCACCTTCGCACATTCGGGTTTCCAGTCTGGATTTACATGCTGTCTGGATAAAGCATGGTGCGAAGAGAGGGACTCGAACCCTCACATCCGTGGGACACTAACACCTGAAGCTAGCGCGTCTACCAATTCCGCCACCTTCGCACACTGATTTTCTCCAGCTGGTTTTTAAATGCGGTTGGAGCGCATTGCTCTGTTTTTACATGTCAGAATCATGGTGCGAAGAGAGGGACTCGAACCCTCACACCCGGGGGGCACTAACACCTGAAGCTAGCGCGTCTACCAATTCCGCCACCTTCGCACATTCGGGTTTCCAGTCTGGATTTACATGCTGTCTGGATAAAGCATGGTGCGAAGAGAGGGACTCGAACCCTCACATCCGTGGGACACTAACACCTGAAGCTAGCGCGTCTACCAATTCCGCCACCTTCGCACATTGTGTTACCAGTTTTGATTTACATGCTGTCTGGAGAAGCATGGTGCGAAGAGAGGGACTCGAACCCTCACACCCGGGGGGCACTAACACCTGAAGCTAGCGCGTCTACCAATTCCGCCACCTTCGCACATTGTGTTACCAGTTTTGATTTACATGCTGTCTGGAGAAGCATGGTGCGAAGAGAGGGACTCGAACCCTCACACCCGGGGGGCACTAACACCTGAAGCTAGCGCGTCTACCAATTCCGCCACCTTCGCACATTCGGGTTTTCTAGTTGGATTTACATGCTGCTGAATCAGCATGGCAGTATTGGTGCGAAGAGAGGGACTCGAACCCTCACATCCGTGGGACACTAACACCTGAAGCTAGCGCGTCTACCAATTCCGCCACCTTCGCATCACTGCGGAGGGGGATTCTATAGAGTTTTGGGGGAGCGTCAACAGCCAAAGGGGACTTTTTTCGCTGTTGACGCCCAAAGTGGCGCCAAGGGTACAAAACTTCAGCAATTAGCCGACGTTTGGTGCTCAGTAACGGCCCAATGCGCTCTGATACATCAGCTCATACTGGGTGACAGAGTCAGGCCAGTTGAAGCGGGTCTTCATGGCATTGTGCTGCACCTTGGCAAAACGCTCCTTGTCCTGCAGGAAATAGAGCAAGCTGCGGCGCATGGTATCGAGCAGGATGGCGGCCGTTGGATCGTTGAAGCAGAAACCGGTGGCCCGCTCGGGATCGGCATCCCAATCCACCACGGTATCTTTCAGACCCCCCACGGCGCGCACCAGCGGCAGGGTGCCGTAGGCGAGGCTGTACATCTGGTTGAGGCCGCAAGGCTCGAACAGTGAGGGCATCAGGAAGAAGTCGGCACCGGCTTCGACCAGATGAGCCAGCCGATCGTCATAGGTGTTGATGAAGGCGAGCTTGTCCGGATAATCCCGGGCCATGGTTTGCAGTTGCGTGGCGAGCGCAGGATCGCCAGAGCCGACGATCACCACTTGCACCTGATGGTGGAGGAATTTCTCCAGCGCAGGGAGCAGCAGAGGGACACCCTTCTGCTCGGTCAGGCGGCAAACCATGCCGTAGATCGGGAGATCTGCCACGGCCAGTCCCGCTTCCTGCTGCAGACTCTGCTTGCAGATCTGTTTGCCAGCCATGTTGTCGATGCTGTAGGTCGCAGGCAGGAACTCGTCGAACTCCGGATCCCAGTCCTTGTAGTCGCAGCCGTTGAGGATGCCGCAGAGATCGGCCGCCCGCTGCTGGAAGATGCTGGCCATGCCGTGGGCGCCGAGGTGAGTCAGCAGCTCCTGGGCATAGTTGGGGCTGACCGCATTGATCTTGTCGGCGTAGAGCACCCCGCATTTGAGCAGATTGACGTGGCCGTAGTCGTAGTTGATGCGGCGTTCGTAATCGGCGATCTCGGGCATGGCCCAGAACTGCTCGCGGCCAAACACTCCCTGAAACGCCGCGTTGTGAATACTGATCACGCTGCGGATCTGCTGGAAGAAGGGGTTCTGAGCATGGCGGGTTTTCAGTAGCAGCGGCAGCAGGCCGGTGTGCCAGTCGTTGCAGTGGACGATGTCCGGGGCGAAGCCGAGCTGCTCGCAGGCATGGAGGGCTGCCGCCGAGAAGAAGGCAAAGCGCTCGCCGTTATCCGGATAGGCCTGATTGTTCTCGGCGTAGAGCTGGGGACGATCGAAATATTGCGGGCAGTCGAGCAGATAGACGCAGACGCCATCCAGCTCCATCTGGTAAATGCGATAACCGATATCCGGCAGTCCCGGATGGGTGGGCAGCCAGCGGGACGCGACCAGTTTGGCCTCATCCCGTCGCTTTATCGTCTTGTAGAAGGGCAGCATGATCCTGACATCATGTCCCTTCTGGGCCAGGTACATCGGCAGGGCTCTGGCAACGTCTGCCAGGCCCCCGGTCTTGACCAGCCCCTCAACTTCCGAGGCAACAAACAGGATTTTCAGTGGGTTAATAGCCAACTCTTGCTCCCTTAGGTACCACCACGATACCGCCTTCGGATACGGTAAATCGCTCTCTATCGTGGTCGAGATTTTCACCGATAACGGTGCCGGGCGCAATTTCAACGTTTTTATCTATGATCGCGCGCCGGATGGAGCACCCTTCACCAATCTTCACATCCCCCAGCAGCACGGATTCGCTGATGTGGCTGCAGGGGCCGATATTGCAGCGGAAACCGAGAATGGAGCGCTGGATCTGGCTGCCCTGAATGAAGCAACCGGCGGAGATCAGGGAGTTGGCGATCTTCACCTTGCACTCGTCGCTGTCGATGAAGGTGGCGGGCGGCAGCGCCGGATAGTGGGTGTGCAGCGGCCACTTGCGGTTATAGAGGGAGAAGGGGGGATTGTCGGCTACCAAATCCATGTGCGCCTGCCAGTAGGAGTCCAGAGTCCCCACATCCCGCCAATAGACGCTCGGTCTTTCACCGGGAATGACGTTGGTGCTGTAGTCGTAGACATAGACGGGCGCGCGCGGGTAGAGGCTCGGGATCACATCCTTGCCAAAGTCGTGGCTGGAGTTCTCCTCGGCGGCATCCCGCTTTAACTCGCGGCAGAGGGCGTCGGTCTCGAAGATGTAGTTGCCCATGGAGACCAGCGCCTGGGTCGGATCGCCGGGGATGTGCTTGGGCTGCTTCGGTTTTTCCTGAAAACCGATCATCCGTCCTTCGGTATCCACCTCGATCACCCCGAAGGCGCTCGCCTCTTCGATGGGCATGCGCAGGGCGGCGACCGTCATGGCGGCGTTCTTCTGCTTATGGAAGGTCACCATCTGACTCACATCCATCTTGTAGATGTGGTCTGAGCCGAAGATGCAGACGTGATCCGGTTCGGCCCGCTCGATAAAGCCGAGGTTTTGGTAGATGGCGTCGGCGGTGCCGTCATACCAGCGTTTGCCCATCCGCATCTGGGCCGGGATGGGGTCGATGAAGCGGTCGGTGATGCCGACGATATTCCAACCCTTCTTCATGTGCAGATAGAGGGATTGGGATTTGAATTGGGTCAGTACATAGATGCGCAGAAAGTCTGCGTTGACGAAGTTGTTGAGGACAAAGTCGATCAGCCGGTAGCTGCCACCGAAGGGGACGGAAGGCTTGCTGCGGGTGGTGGTCAGAGGCTGCAAGCGAGTACCTTCGCCACCAGCCAGGATCATGGTCAAAATGCCTGCCATCGTATTTCTCTCCCTGAATGAACCGCATGAAAAGGTTTTCAACATCCGGTATAAAAACACCCCTTAAGGGGTGGTTTTTATAGTGCTCTTAGTACCTTATCAGATCCCGTATGGCGCGCTCTAGCGGTTTTATTGTGCGGCTTACACTTATTTACACTTTGCTCAGATAGACCTTGAATTTGGCATCACTGCTGATCACTTCAGTCCGTTTGAAGTGTGTCTCCAGTATAGGCTGGTAGCGCAAGAAGGCGTTGGCAACAATGGTCAGCGAGCCAGTTGGCAGCAAAAATTCCGGCGCCCTGGCCAGGAACTGCTCGGTCGCCGCATAGAAGGTTTTGAGACCCGCATGGAATGGCGGGTTGGAGACGATGTGCTGGAAGCGGGTGGAGACATCCGAATAGACATCGGAAGGGTAAACCTTGCCCTCTAACCCATTGATCGCGAGGGTGCGGCGGCTCGACTCCAGCGCCAGCGCACTGATATCCGCCATGTTGACCTTGAGATCCGGATTGCGCTTGGCCAGCACAGATCCAATCACTCCGGCACCGCAGCCGAAATCGAGCAGCTCGCCCTTCATCGGCGGCACAGCGGCCAGCAGCATCTGGGTGCCGAGATCCAGCTCGGCGGCGCTGAAGACGCCGGGCAGTGCCAGCACGGTCAGCTCGGTATCACCGGCCTTGCACTGGTAGCGGCCAAACCAGCTATCCAGCTCGAACGGTGCAACCGGTTTGCAGAGCTCACCGTGATAGAGAGAGCAGCGGCGGGCCGAATCGCGCTTGATCGGCTTTTCGCCATAGGGGGCCAGCAGCTTGTCGGCGCCATTGATGCCGCCGCGGTTGTCACCGGCCAAAAACAGGTCGGCACCTGCCTCCAGCAAGGGAGTCATCATGGCCAGCAGATATTGCGCCTCGGCCTTGGCCTTGGGCATCAGCAGCAGCAGGGCATCGAAGCGGGGGGCGCCAGCGAGCTGGTGGTCGAACAGGATAGCCTCGCCGAGGGCGGCCTGCTGGCTGCGGTAGTAGCAGTAATCGGTGGTAAAGACGGTCAGGGTCTGGGCCAGGGTCGCCAGCTGGCGGGGGTAGTCATCCTCCAGCGCGCCACAGACAAGTAGCCGCTTGCCGACAAAGAGGGCTTGGTTTCGTTCCAGCATCTGGCTGACGGCACTGATAGGGCTGCTCATCGGGTCTCTCCACGCAATTTTGGGCGGCCATTATACATAGCCCCTTTCGCCTTGACATTTATGCCGTGTTCCCGAAATATGCCCAGACACCATTTTTTGACCAGAGATGACGAAATGCGGTTCAACGGGTTGAAACGAAAGCATAAAAAAAGCCTGAAATTCGGGCCTGCCGACGTTCGCGCGTAACCTCTCATCCCTGAGAAGCTTCAAACCCCGGTTGCGCACATCGTACCGGGGTTTTTTATTGCCATATGCGCGTCATTTAGGAGAAGGAGATCCCATGTTTCAAGGTTCAATCGTTGCGTTGATCACCCCGTTTCGACAGGGAAAGCTGGATGAAGAGGCGCTGCTGCGTCTGGTGGAGTGGCATATCGAGCAGGGCACCCACGGCATTGTGCCGGTGGGCACTACGGGGGAAAGTCCGACCCTGACCCATGACGAGCACTGCCGGGTGGTGGAGCTGGTGGTCAAGCAGGTGGCGGGGCGCGTGCCTGTCATTGCCGGGGCCGGTTCCAACAATCCGGTCGAAGCCATCGAGTACACCCTCCATGCCGAGCGGGTCGGCGCCGACGCCACCCTGCATGTGGCCGGTTACTACAACCGTCCCAATCAGGAGGGGCTCTACCACCACTTCAAGGCCGTCCACGACGCCACCGCCAAGCCGATCATTGTCTACAACATTCCGCCGCGCGCCATCGTTGACGTGCAACCCGCGACCCTGGCCCGTCTGGCCGAACTGCCGCGCATTGCCGGGGTGAAAGATGCCACCGGCGATCTGGCTCGTCCCTGGACCGAGCGCCAACTGATCAAAAAGCCTTTCGCCTGGCTCTCCGGTGAAGATGCCACCGCCGTGGCCTACAACATCGGTGGCGGTCAGGGCTGTATCTCGGTGACGGCCAACGTAGCACCCAAGCTGGTGGCCGAGGTGCAGAACCTCACGCTGGCGGGCAAGTGGCAAGCCGCGCGTGAACTGCAAGACCAGCTGATCCCGCTCCATCAGGCGATGTTTGCCGAGCCGAGCCCGGCCGGTGCCAAATATGCCGCCTCCCTGCTCGGTTTCTGTAGCGAGGAGTGCCGTTTGCCGGTGATGCCGCTGTCGGAAGCGACCCGCGCGCGCATTCGCAGCGCCATGCAGCAGCTCAACCTGCTGTAATGCAAAACGGGTGAGCCAAGGCTCACCCGTTTTGTTTCCGGCCTTTAGTGCTGGCATATAGTACCGGTATGACCCCGCTCAGGCGGTGTGATGCAGCCAGGCGGCGATGGCCAGCTGCAACTCGACATACGCCGGATAGAGGAAGAGATCGGCCAGCTCGGCAGGCCACTTGTCATGCTCGCCCGATTGGGCTTGCAGATGGGCGTGCAGGCTGGTCAGGGCGGGCAGCCAGGGCGCGGCTTGTGGCAGTGTGGCCGCACTGCGGGCGACCAGCTCGATCCCTTGGCACAGGGCCGCGAGTGCCTGCTGTTGAACGTCTTCATCCTGCGGATGCTCCAGCCAGAGCTGTTCGTGATGCTGCCAGTGGCGCAGCCCCTCGCTTACCCCCGTCATGCTTTCAATATCTTCACTCGCGACCAGTGCCTGCAGGGCCAGCGGTTTGCCAAGGCCTGCCAGTCGATAGCCGCGCTGGGCCTTGGATTGGGCGCCGAGGCGCAACCCGCCGAGCTTGGCGAGGCGTTGGGCCAGTGCAAACAGCGCCGTGGTATCGCCGGATTTGAGCTCCAGTTCCAGTTCGTTGATGGTGGTGCTGCCCTGACTGCCAACTATCTCTCCCTGATCCCAGGCCAGCTCAATCTCGGCGTTCTCGAAGGCGATCAGCCAGTGGCGACGCAGGAAGTCGGTGCGAAACTGGGCGACCAGCTGCTGCTGAATGTGGTCGCGCTCGGTCAGGGTCGGCCAGATCGCATCGGGAAAGGACGAGAGGGTCGGCAGATCGCCGCTGACGGGGGCGTTGTACTCGGGTCTGGCGTGCAGACCGCCCACCACCTGACCGCGGCATTTGATGGTCTGTTCGGCGAAGGCGTCGCAGCGACGGATCCGCAGCCCCATCTCCAGCTGGCGCAGGGCAAGGGTCGGCGTATCGAAATAGACGTTGCCGAGCTGCTGTCGGGACGATTCCTTAATTTCAAGAGAATTCAGCAGGTTGGATAACGCGGTTTGAATGTCGCTGGCGACAAAAAACTTTATCTCGATCTCAGTTTGCATAGTCATTCCGGGCTGGCAGGCAACTTTGGGGGGCAGGATTCGGGTCGCGGGGATATAATGCCCGCGATACAACCAGATTAATTCGCGGTTTAATTGAGTGCGCAGTTCGGTTATCCTGCGCGCCTCATAAAATCGTATCGAGTGTTTTTTCACCGACACAGGTTTGGCCATGCCAGTAAATACTATTTTGGGGCTTTTTGCCAAGTCCCCCATCAAGCCGCTGCAGAAGCATATCGTCAAGGTTCACCAGTGCTCCCAGCAGTTGGTTCCTTTCTTTGATGCCGTTGCCGAAGACCGTTGGGAAGATGCCGAACAGATCCGGCAGCAGATTGCCCAGCTGGAGAAAGAGGCGGACATCCTCAAGCGTGAAATTCGTCTGAAACTGCCTCGCGGCCTGTTTCTGCCGGTTGCGCGTACCGACCTGCTGGAGCTGTTGACCCAGCAAGACAAGATTGCCAACCGTGCCAAGGATATCTCCGGTCGCATGCTTGGCCGTCGCATGGAGTTCCCCTCAGAAATGCGGGCGGATTTCATGGCTTACCTCAAACGTTGTATTGATGCGACCGCTCAGGCCGAGAAAGCGATCGGGGAGCTCGACGAGCTGCTCGAGACCGGCTTCAAAGGACGGGAAGTGGAAATGGTTGCCGAGATGATCCACCAGCTGGATCTGATCGAGGACGATACAGACACCATGCAGATCGGTCTGCGCCAACAGCTGCAAGCGGTTGAGCAGAAGTACAATCCGATTGATGTGATGTTCCTTTACAAGATCCTCGAATGGGTAGGTGACCTGGCAGATCAGGCCGAGCGTGTAGGCGCCCGTCTGGAACTGATGCTGGCTCGTTCGTAATCGACTGACTGGGTAAACACTATTAATGGACATTATCGCGAATTACGGCACCACTCTGGTGCTCGTGGCGGCCTTGTTCGGCTTTTTGATGGCCTGGGGCATTGGCGCGAATGACGTCGCCAACGCCATGGGCACATCGGTCGGCACCAAATCCCTGACCATCCGTCAGGCGATCATCATTGCCATGATCTTCGAGTTTGCCGGTGCCTATCTGGCCGGCGGCGAAGTGACGGCCACCATCCGTAACGGCATCATCGACAGCAATGCGTTTGTCGACAGCCCGGATCTGCTGGTGCTCGGTATGATCGCCTCCCTGCTGGCGGCGGGCGCCTGGTTGATCCTGGCCTCCTACTTCGGCTGGCCGGTCTCGACCACTCACTCCATCATCGGCGCCATCGTCGGTTTTGCGGTGGTGAGCATTGGCCCGGAAGCGGTGCAGTGGAGCAAGTTTGGCGGCATCGTTGGCTCCTGGGTCATCACCCCGGCCATCTCCGGTGTCATCGCCTACTTCATGTTCATCAGCGTGCAGAAACTTATCTTCAACACCGATGATCCGCTGAACAATGCCAAGCGCTATGTGCCGTTTTACATGTTCCTGACTGCGCTGGTGATCTGTCTGGTGACCATCAAGAAGGGGCTGACCCACGTTGGTCTGCACCTGACCGATGGCGAAGGCATTCTGCTCTCCGTTGCCATCTCCATCGCAGTGGCCTTTGCCGGCTGGATCTACATTCGCGGTCAGAAGTACAACCCGCAGGATGACAGCAAGATGCACTTCGCCAACGTGGAGAAGGTGTTCGGCATCCTGATGGTGATCACTGCCTGTGCCATGGCTTTTGCCCACGGCTCCAACGACGTGGCGAACGCCATTGGCCCGCTCTCTGCGGTGGCCTCTATCGTGGCTTCCGGTGGCGAGATCGGCGGCAGCTCCCACATCGCCTGGTGGATCCTGCCGCTCGGCGGTATCGGTATCGTGATCGGTCTGGCGACCATGGGTGAGAAGGTGATGGCAACGGTCGGTACCGGCATCACTCACCTGACCCCGAGCCGTGGTTTCGCCGCCCAGCTGGCGACTGCCGCGACCGTGGTGATTGCCTCCGGCACTGGTCTGCCCATCTCTACCACCCAGACCCTGGTCGGTGCGGTCATGGGGGTCGGTCTGGCGCGCGGTATTGCGGCGCTGAATCTGGGGGTTCTGCGCAACATCGTGGTCTCCTGGGTCATCACTCTGCCGGCCGGTGCCATTCTGGCCATCGTCATCTTCTACGTGCTGCAGGCCTGCTTCTCCTAATCGAAGCGGCATTCAGCAAAAAGCCCGAGTCATCGACTCGGGCTTTTTTATTGTGCGCGGGAGCTGAGGTGCAGCTCCCTTTGCATTATCTGCCTTAGAGGCTGGCGCAGATCTGCCACAGATCGTACTGGATGGCGGCTGCGGTCACTTCGCGACCCGCCCCCGGCCCCTGGATCACCAGCGGGTTGGTGCGGTAGCTGTCGCTCTCGATGGCGAAGATGTTGTCGCACGGCAACAGGTTCGCAAACGGGTGGTGGGGCTCCAGCGCCTCCAGTCCGACCCGCGCCTTGCCGTCATGTTCAAAACGCGCCACGTAGCGCAGCACCTTGCCGAGCCGCTTGGCCCCTTCGAAGGCGGTCTGGATCGGGCCATCCAGCTCTTTCAGCCGGTCCATGAACTGATCGGCGCTCACCTTGCGCAGCGGGACGGGCACCAGATTCTCCAGCTCGATATCGGCCGAGTCGAGCTCGAAGCCCGCCTCTCGCGCCAGAATGAGCAGCTTGCGGCGCACATCCTGACCGGAGAGATCTTCGCGGGGATCCGGCTCGGTCAGGCCATGTTGCCACGCCTCATCCACCAGCTCGGAGAAGGGGCGGCTGCCGTCATACTGCTGGAACAGCCAGGAGAGGGTGCCGGAGAAAATACCCGAGACCCCCTGAATGCGGTCGCCGCTCTGGCGCAGCATCTGGATGCTGGACTGGATCGGCAGCCCGGCGCCCACGGTGGCGTTGTAGCGCCACTGCACCTGATGGTCGCGGCAGGTCTGCTTGATGCGCTGGTAGAACTCGCTGTCGGCGGCACCGGCAAACTTGTTGGCGGCGATGATGTGAATGCCGAGCTGGGCAAAGTCCGGGTAGTAGCGGCTCACCGTCTCGCTGGCGGTCATGTCCAGTGCAATCAGCGCATCGAAGCCGTGTTGCTCAAGCTGGGAGAGCAACTCCGGCCAGATCAGCGGTTTGGGGTTGAAGTTGTCCTGTACCTTGAGGGGATTGAGCCCCTCTTCATCCAGCAGGCCCCCTTCCGAGCTGAACACCCCGTAGAGGGTGAGCGCCAGATTGAGTTCATGTTCCAGCCGTGACTTTTCACGGGCGTAGAGGCTCAGCCAGTGGCCGCCGATATTGCCCTTGCCGAACAGCACCAGACCGACCCGGGTCGGGCGGCTGAACAGGGCGCTGTGCAGAGCGATCAGCAGCGGCTCCAGCACCACCTGACGCAGCACGGCAACCAGACTCAGGCCATCTCGAGCCACCTGGACAAACTCCAGCGGCTGATCCGCCAGCAGCTGATAGAAGCGGTGACACTGCTCGGCGTTGTCGGTGACTCCGGCCCCCACCAGCGCCACCAGACTGTACCCCTCTTTCTGGATCAGGCCAGTGAAGCTCCCTTGCAGCTGGAAGTCGCGCAGCAGCTCGAACGCGCCCTGTGCCACCTCGAGGGTGTAGGCGAGGCGCAGGATCCGGCGATCCGGCTGGCGTTGCAGGGTGAGCGGGTTCAGGCGGTAACGAGCGAGATAAGCCTCGATGGTGGCCACGGTTTGTTCATAGTTGGTCTGCGGCAGCACCTTCAGCTCGATCAGGGCAATCTGATCCACCGAAGAGACGATGCGGGCTCCGCCGGAGCGGGGGGCGCGGCGCAGAATATGGGTACAGCCCTCATCCGGGTTGTAGCTGCAGCGCAGAGTGAGGCGCTGGCGGCTGTCGGCCACCGGTTGCAGAGTTCGCGAGTGGAGTACCGAGGAGCCAAGGCGGGCCAGCTCGTTCGCTTCGGCCAGACTGAGGCGCTCCAGCAGGCGCGCCTCCTTCACCCGGCGCGGGTCTGCGCTGTAGACACCGGCCACGTCGCTCCAGATGGTGGTCGATTCACCGTCCGCCAGCAGGGCCAACAGGCTGGCGCTGTAGTCGGAGCCATTGCGACCGAGCAGCAGGGAGCGTCCCTCCATGTCGGCGGCGATAAAGCCGGTTACCACGATGCGACCGGCATGCTCCGCCAGTCGCGCCTTGAGCAGTTCGCTGGAGAGGGCAGTATCTACCTTGACCAGAGCGCCATCCTCGGCGCGCAGGAAGCTGCGGGCATCGAGCCAGATAGCCTTGTCGCCTCGGCTGGTGAGCAGGGCTGCCAGCAGGCGCGCTGACCACACCTCGCCAAAGGCGAGCAGGCCGTTGCGGGCGAAGCGGTCAAACTGCCCCTCCAGCGTCTTGGCAATCAACTGCATGTCGTCGGCCAGCTGCTTGCTCAGATCGAGCTGCAGTTCCCCTTCCAGCAGGCCGTCGATCAGGCTCTGCTGATAGGCCTGCAGGGCCGAGATGGCTTCACCGGCGGCTTCGTCCCCCGCTTCGGCCAGCTCCACCAGCTGGATCAGCCGGTTGGTGGTCTTGCCCGCGGCGGAGACCACGATCAGTTCATCCCCGCCCACCTGTTGTTCAACGATGCTGGCTACCCGGCGATAACAGACCGGATCCGCCAGACTGCTGCCACCAAACTTGTGGACGTGACGTCGCTTCAACCCTGCTTCTGTGGCCACCGCGATCTCTCCTTGTTGCTGCTGTTCCATTACTTCGCTACCTGTTCTGCCTGCTGCGCCTGTTCAAAAGCCTGAGCCAGATCGGCCACCAGGTCTTCACCGTGTTCAATACCGACCGACAACCGCAGCAGCTGGGCGCTGATACCTGCTGCCTGCTGTGCCGCCGGGGTCATGGCCCTGTGGGTCATGCTGGCCGGATGGGCCACCAGACTCTCCACCCCGCCGAGGGACTCGGCCACCGAGAAGAGGGTGAGGGCCGCGAGGAAGGCGCGAATGCCTGCCTCGCTGCAATCGAGTTCAAAACTTAGCATGGCGCCGAAGCCGGACTGTTGACGGCGCGCAATATCGTGGCCCGGATGGCTCGGCAGGCTGGGGTGATAGATCCGTTTCACCAGCGGCTGCTGTTGCAGGAAGGCGAGAATGCGATCGGTGTTCTCCTGATGGGTGCGCAATCTGGGGGCCAGAGTGCGCAGACCGCGCAGGGTGAGGTAGGAGTCGAACGCCCCGGAGGTGAGCCCCAGACAGTTGGCCCACCACACCAGCGACTCGGCCAGTGCTGCCTCCTTGGCAATCGCCACCCCGCCCACCACGTCGGAGTGACCGTTGATGTATTTGGTGGTGGAGTGGACCACCACGTCGGCACCGAGGGCCAGCGGTTGTTGCAGCAGGGGGGAGAGGAAGGTGTTGTCCACTACCACCTGAGCACCCTCCTCGTGGGCGGCGGCGGCGATGGCGCTGATATCCACCACCCGTAGCAACGGGTTGGAGGGGGTCTCGACCCATACCAGCGCAGGCTTTTGCGCCAATGCGGCGGCCAGTGCGGCCCCGTCACCCTGATCGACAAACTGCACCCGGTAGTGGCCCTTGGCCGCCAGATACTCGAACAGACGCCAGGTGCCGCCGTAGCAGTCGTGGGGGGCGATCAGCAGATCCCCCGCCTTGAGCAGGGCCGTGGTGACCAGATGGACGGCGCCCATGCCGGTGCCGGTGACCACGGCGCCTGCGCCCCCTTCCAGCGCCGCCAGCGCGTCCGCCAGATTGGTGCGGGTCGGATTGCCGGAGCGTGCATAATCGTATTGACGGGGCTCGCCAAAGTCGGCAAAGGTGTAGTTGCTGGAGAGGTAGATGGGGGGCACCACGGCACCGTGCTGTGTGTCTGTCTCAATCCCGGTGCGAACCGCCAGGGTGGCCTTGTGGGTCATGTTACTCTCTCCTTGAACTGTCTCTGGGCGATGGCTGCGTTGCCTGCGCCACGGCGATCCTGCCATTACTGGCCTATGGTGAACCACCTTACGCCAGCACAAAAAAGCCGTCAACACTTCCAGACGTCTAAATGGCTTTGCTGTTGGATTGCCATTAATTTCCTTAAGGGTTAAAATCCGCGCTCACGGCTAAATGAGAACAGGTGAGTCATGGGAACAGAGTGGAACGGCGACTACGTCAGCCCCTACGCGGAACACGGTAAGAAGAGCGAACAGGTCAAGAAGATTACCGTCTCGATCCCGCTCAAGGTGTTGAAAGTGTTGACCGATGAGCGCACCCGCCGTCAGGTGAACAACCTGCGTCATGCGACCAACAGCGAGCTGCTCTGTGAAGCCTTCCTGCACGCTTTCACCGGCCAGCCGCTCCCTTGCGACGAAGACTTGCGCAAGGATCATCCGGATAGCGTCCCCGCCGAAGCGCGCGCCATCATGGAAGCGCTGGGCAAAGAGATCGAAGATTTCGACAAAGAGTAAGCGATTTGCCATGCACAAGAGGCGACCCCAGGGTCGCCTCTTGTCGTTTCAGCAGCCCCGTTCGCGGGGTGGTGCTTATTTCAGCAGGCTGAAGATCAGCGCCGATACCGCCAGCGAACCGGTCAGCAGGATAAAGCCGTTGGTCCAGCCGTGACGGAAGCGGGCCAGCGCCTCCACCTTGTAGATGGCAATCACCGGCATGATGAACAGGATCATGGCGATGACCGGGCCGGAGAGGGTCTCCATCAGTCCCAGAATGCCCGGGTTGATGACGGCGGCGCCCCAGATGGCGAAGAACATCAGGGCGATGCCCAGCTTGTCCGCCTTGGCCAGCGGCAGGCCGGTGGGCTTGGCGATCAGGCTTTTGAGGCTTTCGCGGGCACCGAGGAAGTGGCCGAGGAAGGAGGAGCTGATGGCGATAAAGGCGATCAGCGGTCCCAGAGTCACGATCACCGGGTTGTCGGTGATGTTGGCGAGATAGGAGAGCACTGAGACGTTCTGGGCCTTGGCTTCGGCCAGCTGCGTGGGCGAGAGGCTCAGCACGCAGGAGAAGACGAAGAACAGCACGAAACCCACCAGCATCACTGTGGTGTTGCGTAGGATCAGGCCGCTCTTGGCTTCTGCCTGCTCGCCATATTCACGACGCTGCACGTTGGCAAAGCCGGAGATGGCGGCGGCGTGGCTGAAGGCGAACACGGTGACCGGCAGCGCCAGCCAGACGGTATTGAGGAAGCTGACCCCTTCAAACGCGGTCACTTCCGGCCACTGCCACTGGGGAATGAGGTAGCAGGAGAGCGCCGCCAGAATGGCCGCCAGCGGATAGACCATAAAGGCGAAGGCGCGCAGCATCGCTTTCTCACCCGCCAGCATCACGGCGATCATGGCGAACACCAGCACGCCGGAGAGCATCACCCGATCCGGAGCCGCCATGCCGAGCTGGTTGACCATGAAGCTCTCCACCGTGTTGGTCAGTCCGACCCCGTAGATGAGCAGGATCGGGAAGATGGAGAGGAAGTAGAGCGCTGAGATGAGGCGACCGGCCATCTTGCCGAAATGCTCCTCCGCCACTTCAGTGAAGTCGGCGTGGGGACGTGAAGAGGAGAGCACGAAGCGCGCCAGCCCGCGGTGGGCGAGGAAGGTCATGGGGCCTGCCAGTACCGCGACGATGACGAGGGGCCAGATCCCGCCCAGACCCAGGTTGATGGGCAGGAACAGGATGCCGGCGCCAACGGCGGTACCAAACAGACTGATGACCCAGTGGGTGTCGTGACGGCGCCAGCGGGTGGTGCTGGCCGTGGTGGAGCAGGAACCGGATAGCTCCTTGGTAGCCTCTACAGATAAACTCATTACTAATTCACTTTTTGTCAGTGTTTTAATCTGAGTTCATTGTGGTTTATCGGGATTTAATTCTCAAAAAGCGAGGCTGAAACATATCACTGCCATTGCAGGCTTTAGCCAGTGAGATTGGGAATGGAATCTGGATCACGGAATTCAACAAAACTGAAATTGATCTATTTTGCAAAATATAAAACCAAAATTTTATCTGGTCTCGTTTTTTTATTTTGGCTAATTAGGTGTTTTCAGGATTACATGAAAAATAGCACCATTTCTCACCGACCGATTGTGATGTTTCACTATCATTTTGCTGCTTTGCCAGCGTATCACACTGTTTAAAAGCGCCTTGGGCAGCGGATCACACCGGCCATCACCCCGGACAACGACCCTGAAAAAGCAGGCGGCCATCGGGCCGCCTGCTTGTCTGGTGTGATGACAGCTCTATCCGCCTAGTGGGCCAGAATGCTGCCCCAGGCGAGATCCGGATCCCCCATCACGATAAAGTCCGGGTTCTCCAGCGACTCGGTTTCGTTGTAACTGAGCGGCTGCAACGCCAGGCTGAGGATGCGGCCACCGGCTGCCTCGACGATGCACTGGGCGGCGGCGGTATCCCACTCGCCGGTGGGGCCGAGCCGCACGTAGCAATCGGCTGCCCCTTCCGCCACCAGACAGGATTTGAGGGAGCTGGAACCAAGCGGGATCAGCTCGTAGTTGATGGCCGGGTTGAGACGGCGGGTGAGGTTCTCCAGCTTCTGGCGGCGGCTGATGGCCACCACCAGCGAGTCGGGCTGATCATGCTCGTGGTGCATGGCACTGATGGGCAGCACCTCGCCGTTCACCTCCTTGAAGGCGCCGTAGCCGCGCACCGCCCAGTAGAGCACGTCAGACACGGGGGCATAGATGACTCCGAGCACTGGCACATTGTCCCGCACCAGGGCGATCAGGGTGGCGAAGTCGCCGCTGCCCGCGATAAATTCGCCAGTGCCGTCGAGGGGATCCACCAGCCAATACTGCCGCCAGTTGGATCGCTGGCTGAAGGGGATGTCGGCCGCCTCTTCGGTCAGCACTGGCACATGGGGGGTGAGCGCCGACAGTGCCTGTTTGAGGTAGGCATCGGCAGCAAGATCGGCACTGGTGACCGGGGTCGCATCCTCCTTCAGCTGACGCTCGAACTGACCGCCGTGATAGATGTCGTGAAGGATCCTTCCGGCTTCGCGGGCAATCTCCTTGACCCCCGGCACCCAGGCCAACAACTCCTGCATCTCGTTATCCTCTGTCTGTTAACTGCCCGTCTGCGGGCTACTCTGCCTGCTCCGCCAGCCACTTCTGGGCCAAGAGCAGGGCACTGATGCTGCGCGACTCGGTGAAGTCGGGTCGTGCCAGCAATTCGTCGATCTGGTTCAGCGGCCAGGGGATCACCTCGAGGGGCTCAGGCTCGTCGCCGCTCCGTTGCTCGGGGAAGAGATCCTGAGCCAGCAGGATATCCATCCGGCTGGAGAAGTAACCGGGCGCCAGCGACACCTGCTTGAGCAGGGTCAGGTTATTGGCGCCAAAGCCCGCTTCTTCCATCAGCTCCCGGTTGCCCGCCTCGAAGGCATTCTCGCCCGGGTCGATCAGCCCCTTGGGAAAGCCCAGCTCATAGGAGTGGGTGCCCGCGGCGTATTCGCGCACCAGCAGCAGGGTGTGGGCATCGAACAGCGGCACCACCATGACGGCGCCCCGGTTGCCGCCGCGCATCCGCTCGTAGACCCGCTCTTCGCCGTTGGAGAATTTGAGGTGTAGCGATTCCACCTTGAACAGTCGGCTCTCGGCCACGATATCGGCCTTGAGGATCTCCGGCTTGCTCTTGGGGTGATCCAGTTGGTCGGCTGAGATGTGCTCGGGTTTGCTCTTGTGGGGGTCACTCATCGGACGCTGGCTGCTCGTTAAAAAATCGTGCTTCAAGAGTAAACGACTCTCACACCGAACACCACGGGCCAGGGAGGGCAAAAGGGGAGGAAAAATCCGCTATACTGCCGCTCCATTTCTTCCGCGACACCGAGATCAAGAGGCCCGATGCCACACTCCCGCTCCACCACCTTGCCCTGGCACCAGATAGATACCGTCTTGCTCGATATGGATGGCACCCTGATCGATCTCCACTTTGACAACCACCTCTGGCAGCAGCTGGTGCCGGAGCGTTACGCCGAGCGGCTCGGTCTGCCGCTGGCTGAGGCAAAGGCGCAGATCGAGGTGCACTATCAGGCGGTCAACGGCACCCTGAACTGGTACTGCGTGGATTACTGGAGCGAGACCCTGGGGCTCGATATTCGCGCCCTCAAGCAGGAGCTGCTGGCGAAGATCCAGTGGCGCCCCCACGCCATCCCTTTTCTGGCCGAGCTGCGCGCCGCGGGCAAGCAGCTGGTACTTTTCACCAACGCCCACCCCGCCAGCCTGTCGGTGAAGGACGCGCAGCTCGGTCTTGCCGACCACCTGGATCTGATGGTGAGCACCCACGAGCTGGGCTGGTCGAAGGAGAGCCAGCACTGCTGGCAGGCGCTGGCACAGCGGCTGGCGTTCGATCCGGCCCGCACCCTGTTTGTGGATGACAGCGAGCGGATCCTGCGGGCCGCCGCCGACTATGGCATCGGCTATCAGCTGGCGATCCAGAACCCGGACAGCTGCAAGCCAGAGCAGAGCATTACCGCTTTTCCGGCGATCCGCGATTATGCGGAGTTGCTGCCGCTGACCGTCTGACGGGGCGCCGGGTGTTGGCTGGTGCATGGGGGAGCTCACCGCTTTCCCCGGTATGTTCCGCGATTACGCCGAACTGCTGCCGCTGCCCATCTGAGTAAGCAGAAACGACAGAGGGCTGCATCATGCAGCCCTCTCTCTTTATCTGAACTTCGGTTATCTGAAATCTGGTTATCTGAAGAGTGATGGCGAAAAATTACAGCTCCCGGAACGGGCGCCGCTTCTCCTCTTCGATGACGATTGCCTCCAGATTGGCGACCCGCTCCTGCAGCTCCTTGATGACCAGATCCTGCTTGCCGAGGCGGTCGGTGATGCGGGCATCCCCCATCTGGTAGCGGGCCCGCTTGCCGAGATATCCGAACAATACGCTGATAAATACGATCAGGACTATGCCTGTCCACATGGTCATGTCACGACTCCTTGTCGTTATCAATATGGTCGTCATAAACGGCGAAAACGCTGATGGATCAGCTCTGTTTTCTCATAGCCGCCAACTGGCCGCAATGGGGCCCGTTTCGCCTTTGTGATGCAGTTGGCTATTGTTGCCAGAGTGGTCGTCCGACCCAGAGCGCCCACAGGGTCAGGTGCAGCAGCACGATAAACCAGAAGACCAGCCGATAGCTGCGCTTCTGGGTCTTGTGGCGCAGCCACTGGCGGGCCACCAGTGCCCCCGGCCAGCCGCCGCACAGCTCCAGCAGATGCAGGCGGGATTCGGGAATGCGCCACTCACCGCGCACCGCCTGCCGTTTGTCCCAGGCGTAGGCGGCCACCGTCAGCAGGCTCATGGTGAGCAGCATGGCCAGCGGCCACCACTGCTGCTCGCCGAGCCCGAGCCAGAGGACGGCGCCCAGTGGCAGCAGCGCCAGTACCATCATTGGGCCAGCTCCCAGCAGCGCTCCTCATCCTGCTTGAGGGTGCGGATCACCCTGGCCGGATTGCCCACCGCTACCGAGTCGGCCGGGATGTCACGGGTCACCACGGCACCGGCGCCAATGATGGAGCGCGGCCCTATGGTGACGCCGGGGCAGATAATGGCGCCGCCGCCAATCCAGCAGTCGTCACCGATCCGCACCGGCTTGTTGTAGGCAGTCCAGTTGCGCCGCTCCAGATAGTTCATGGTGTGGGTGGCGGTGTAGATCTGCACGTTGGGGGCCAGCAGCACATGGCTGCCGATGTGCACTTCGCCTACATCGAGAATGGTGACGTTGAAGTTGAAGAAGGTCTTCTCGCCGATATGGATGTTGCGGCCAAACTCGCAGGTAAACGGCGTGCTGATCCAGCAGGAGTCGGGGCAGTGGCCGAAAAGCTCGCGGCAGATCTGCTGGCGCAGAGGGCCATCACCTGCAGGTGAACCGTTGAGTTTGGCCAGCAGCGCCTGACCGCGGATCCGATCGTTGGCTATCTCCTCGCTCTGGCTATCCAGTGCCCCGCCTGCCAGTACCTTGTCCCAGTCGCTCGTCATTGCTACCTCCTCATGCTGCAAGAGGGGGCAGTATACGTGACAAGCGCGAGAGGCGTCAGTCTGTCACTTCTGGCAGATGATCCCCGTCATCCTGCTGGCCAGACGAGGGGCAGGATCAGCAGGGCCGAGACGAAGTAGGGCAGCAGCACTCGTAGCCCCAGGCTGCGACCGCCAATGCCGAGGGCCAGCAACCCCTTCACCAGCGAGTTGACCAGTCCGGCGAGCAGGATGCCGCGAGCGGCCACCTCCAGCGCCAGCTCCTTGTGGGAGAGCTGGGAGAGTGACAAGGTGATGGCGTCCACGTCGGTGATCCCCGATACCAGCGCCAGCAGATAGACCCCGGAGTTGCCCACCTTGTCTTGCAGCAGGGTGGCCATAAAGCCGATCAGCGCCAGCAGCAGGCCGAACTTGATGGCGGTGGCGAGATCGAGCGGGTTGCTGGTTTCCGGTTTTACCGGGCCGTCGGTCAGCTCCTCGCGCTGACGCCAGAACCAGAAGGCAAAGCCGTAGACTGTGGTGGCCAGCAGCAACAGGGGGGCGACGAGGCGCATCGCCAGTTCGCTGTGAATGAGCAGCACCAGTACCAGCAGCCGCAACCACATGGTGGCCCCCGCCAGCAGGATGCCGGTGGCCAGCAGTCGTTCCAGCCCGCCCTGCTCCTTGTTGAGGCGGGCAAACTGCAGGGTGAGGGCGGTGGAGGAGGCCAGCCCGGCCAGTATGCTGGTGAGCACCAGCCCGGAGCGGGTGCCGAGCAGCCGCACCGCGAAGTGGCCACAAAACGAGATGCCGGCGATCACCACCACCATCAGCCAGATCTTGAAGGGGTTGAAGGCATCGAGGGGCCCCATCTCCTCGTTGGGCAGCACCGGCAGCAGCACCAGCGAGATAAGCAGAAAACGCAGGGTGGCGTGGAATTCGGTTTCACTCAGAAACAGCATCCCCTGCTGGATCTGCCCCTTCAAACCCATCAACAGGGCGGCCAGCACGGCGCAGGCGACTGCTTCGCTCGGGCTGAGCAGCACCGACATCAGGCCGAGCAGGTAGGTGAGCAGCATGGCCACCGAGCTGGTGAGACCGAACTCCCCCTGCCAGCGCTGGGCCAGCCAGACCGAGAGGCCGCAGCCGGCCACCACCGCCAGCAGGCCGAGCAGCGGTAGCCAGGGGCCCAGGGTGGGCAACAGCAAACCGCACACCCCGCCAAGCAGGCCGATAAGGCCGTAGGTCCGCATCCCGGCGATGCGCTGGTTATCCCCCAGCTGGCGCACCTGCCAGCCCCGCTCCAGCCCGATGATAAGACCGATGGCCAGCGAGACCAGGGCTCCATTGACGGGTTCGGCGTTGATCCACATGGCGGCTTCCTTTTCGCGTTGTTGCTGCCTGATCCCATGATGGCACAGGGCGTAAGGAGGCAGAGGGGCGTGGCTCACAGAGTCTGCGTCCGGCTCCCGGTGCAAGTGGCTGATATGAGCAAAAGAGATAAGCAAAGAGTTATTTCTTCCTTCTGGGCATAACAACTCCACGGCATGCTGTTCTCAACCCAACAAGATATGGAGAATCACCATGAAACTGCGAATGACCGCCCTGACCCTGCTCTCCCTGCTGGCATTTGGCCAGGCCAATGCCGCCGAGATCCGTTTGCTCAACGTCTCCTACGATCCGACCCGCGAGCTGTTTCAGGAGTACAACGCCGCCTTTGCCAAGGAGTGGAAGGCGAAGACCGGCGACGACGTGGTGGTGAGCCAGTCTCACGGTGGCTCCGGCAAACAGGCCCGCGCCGTGGTGGATGGGCTGGAAGCTGACGTGGTGTCGCTGGCGCTCGCCTACGACGTCAATGCCGTCGCCAAGGCGGGATTGACCGCCACCGACTGGCAGAGCCGCCTTGGCAACAACGCTGCGCCCTATACCTCTACCATCGTCTTCCTGGTGCGCAAGGGCAATCCCAAGCAGATCAAGGATTGGGACGATCTGGTGCGCAAGGATGTCGCCATTGTCACCCCCAACCCCAAGACCTCCGGCGGGGCTCGCTGGAACTATCTGGCCGCCTGGGGTTACGCCCTGAAGAAGAGCGGCAGTGAAGAGGGGGCCAAGCAGTTTGTCGGCGATCTCTACAAGAACGTGAAGGTGCTGGACTCCGGCGCTCGTGGCGCCACCACCAGCTTTACCGAGCGCGGTCTTGGTGACGTGCTGCTGGCGTGGGAGAACGAAGCCCTGCTGGTGCTCGGTCAGACGGGTGCCAGCGACAAGTTTGAACTGGTGGTGCCTTCGGTCTCCATTCTGGCGGAGCCGCCGGTTGCGGTGGTGGACAAGGTGGCCAGGAAGCACGGTACCGAGGCGGTCTCCAAGGCCTATCTCGATTATCTCTACTCTGACGAGGGGCAGCATATTGTCGCCAAACATCACTATCGCCCTAGCAACCCGGCGATCCTGAAGGAGACGGCGGCGCAGTTCCCGCAGCTTGCTCTCTTTACCGTCAAGGATCTGGAAGGGGATTGGGAGAAGGCCCAGAAGAAACACTTCGCCCAGGGCGGTCTGTTTGACCAGATTTATCAACCGGGTGGCTGAGGCTGACAAGCTCTTACCCCATCTTTAGCACTGGCCCCTGTGCCAGCCGATAGGAGCACCAAGATGAACAAGATCCTCCTGGTTCCCGGTCTGCACAACAGCGGGCCGGATCACTGGCAGAGCCGCTGGCACGATCACTTTCCCCACTGGCAGCGGATGACCGGGCTGCCGTGGGACAAGCCGGACCTCAGGGTCTGGAGTGCCAAGCTGGCGAGCAAGCTGAAGAGTCGCCGCAGCCGGGTCCATCTGGTGGCCCACTCCTTCGGCGCGCTGACCGCCATCGCGGCGGCCCGCTTGCAGCCGGAGAAAGTCGCCTCGATCTTTCTGGTGGCGCCCGCCGATCCCGCCCGTTTTGGCATTGCGGATGAGGTATTGGCCGGGCCACTGCAGGTGTCGGCCCAGCTGGTGGCCAGCCGCAACGATCCCTGGATGAGCTTTGAACGGGCCGAATACTGGAGTCGTCAGTGGCAGGTGCCGCTGTTTGATGCCGGTGAAGCGGGCCATATCAATGCCCAGTCCGGTCATGGGGACTGGCTGCAGGGGCTGCATTTGCTGGGTGCTCTCTATCGCCGTGGCGAGCTGGTGGTGACGCCGGTCAAGGTGGCTTCGCCCCGGCCGGTCGAGCTCGGTTTTCGCTAGTTATCTGTGACGTGGTTGGAGGGGTGGCGAACACGTTGTTCGTTGGCGGCTCCACGCCCCCGCTCTTTGAATGCTCCGCTCCGTATTGCTCCATTTCTTAGGTCTTTTATTTATATAAAAGACCTTTTTTTATTTGGATCGCTCTAAAAGCCTTGTCCTACCGTTGTTAGACAAAAAAGTGATTAGCAAAGTCGCAAACGATGTTTGTTGCTGATTGGAAGAGTGCGCAGAATCACCATATCGAAAATTCTTCATAACAGATGGATGTGTTATGCGATTTGGTTCTTATTCTGTCCTGCCCGGTTTTGGCCCCACCCTGGGGTTCAGCCTGCTCTATCTGGGCCTGCTGGTGCTGTTGCCGCTCTCGGCCTTGGTGCTGTTTGCGGTCAACAACCTCACCGCCGCCGAGTTCTGGCAGGTGATCGGTTCACCCCGGGTGCTCGCCTCCTTTCGTCTGAGCTTCGGCGCGGCCTTTATCGCGGCACTGCTCAACAGCCTGTTTGGCCTGATCCTGGCCTGGATCCTGGTGCGCTACACCTTCCCCGGTCGTCGGTTGGTGGATGCGCTGATCGACCTGCCATTTGCCATGCCGACCGCCGTCTCCGGCATCGCCCTGTGCGCCATCTTCGCTCCCAACGGCTGGATCGGCCAGCTGCTGGCGCCGTTCGGCATCCAGCTCGCCTACAACCCCATCGGCGTAGTGATTGCGCTCACCTTTATCGGCTTGCCGTTCGTGGTGCGGACCCTGCAACCGGTACTGCGGGAAGCGGAGAGCGAGCAGGAAGAAGCCGCAGCCAGCCTCGGCGCCGATCGCTGGCAGACCTTCCTGCGGGTGCTGTGGCCGACCCTGGTGCCTGCCCTGCTCACCGGTTTTGCGCTGGCGTTTGCCCGCGCGGTGGGGGAGTACGGCTCCGTCATCTTTATCGCCGGCAACTTGCCGATGGTCTCCGAAATCGCGCCGCTGATGATCATGAGCCATCTGGAGGAGTATGACTACGCCGGTGCCTCCGCCATCGCCGTGGTGATGCTGCTGATTTCGTTCATTTTGTTACTGCTAATCAACAAGTTGCAGGCCTGGAGCTGGTCTCGCATCGGAGGGAGCCGGATATGAGTTCATCTGCTATCGCCATTGAGGTGGCCCCGGTGGAGGCGACCCCCGTTCGCAAGGCACCGGTCGTGATCCGTGAACCCCAGTGGGTCAAGTGGCTGCTGATCACGGTCGGTTTGGGCTGGTTTGCCGCCCTGCTGTTGCTGCCGCTGGCCACCGTCTTTATTCAGGCGCTGACGCCGGGTCTCGCCTTCTTCTGGCACGCCATCAGCGAACCGGATGCTCTGAGTGCCCTCGGGCTGACCGCCCTGGTCACACTTTGCGCGGTTCCTCTCAACCTGTTGTTCGGGATCGCGGCGGCCTGGGCCATTGCCCGCTTCCGCTTCCCCGGTCGCCAGCTGCTCATCACCATCATCGATCTGCCGTTCTCGGTGTCGCCGGTGATCGCCGGTCTGATGCTGGTGCTGCTGTTTGGCAGCCGCGGCTGGTTTGGCGACTGGCTGAGCGAGCACGACATCAAGATCATCTTCGCGACGCCGGGGATCATTCTGGCCACCACCTTCATAACCGTGCCCTTCGTGGTGCGAGAGCTGCTGCCCCAGATGGAGGCGCGCGGCCCGGAAGAGGAGGAGGCGGCCATCATGCTGGGGGCGAGTGGCTTGCAGATGTTCTGGCGCGTCACCCTGCCCGGCATCCGCTGGAGCCTGATGTATGGCCTGCTGCTCTGTACCGCCCGCGCGGTGGGGGAGTTTGGCGCTGTGTCGGTGGTCTCCGGCCATATTCGCGGCCAGACCAATACCCTGCCGCTGCATATCGAGATCCTCTACAACGAGTACCAGACTGGCGCCGCCTTCGCGGTGGCGAGCCTGCTGGCTCTGTTCGGGATCTTCACCCTGCTGGGTGAAACCCTGTTGGCCCGGCTGCGTGGTCAGCCCACCAAATCTCACTGAATCACCGTATTAAAGAGGCAGCCATGAGCATTCAGGTTCAACAACTCAACAAGCACTTCAATCAGTACGCGGCGCTGGCAGACATCAACCTCGACTTTCACGACGGTGAGCTGGTGGCGCTGCTCGGCCCCTCCGGTTGCGGCAAGACCACGCTGCTGCGGATTATCGCCGGGCTGGAGCAGGCCGACAGTGGCAGCGTCATCATCCGCGGCGAGGACGCCTCGGATCTCCATGTGCGCGAGCGTAACGTCGGCTTCGTGTTCCAGCACTACGCCCTGTTTCGCCATATGACGGTGTTCGAGAACGTAGCCTTTGGCCTGCGGGTCAAACCGCGCAGCGAGCGCCCGGCCGAGGCGGCCATTCGCGCTCGGGTCAAGGATCTGCTGGATCTGGTGCAGCTCAGCCACGTGGCCGAGCGCTATCCGACCCAGCTCTCCGGTGGTCAGCGCCAGCGGGTCGCGCTGGCTCGCGCGCTGGCGGTACAGCCCAAGGTGTTGCTCTTGGACGAGCCCTTCGGCGCCCTCGATGCGCAGGTGCGCAAGGAGCTGCGCCGCTGGCTGCGCGAGCTGCACGACGAACTGCACGTCACCAGTCTGTTCGTGACCCACGATCAGGAAGAGGCGCTGGAGGTGGCGGATCGGGTGGTGCTGATGAATGCCGGCCGGGTCGAGCAGATCGGCACCCCGGCCGAGGTCTACGACCAGCCCGCCAGCTCTTTCGTCCACAGCTTCCTTGGCAGCGTGAACCAGTTCCGCGGTCGGGTGGCCGAGCAGGGGTTCGGCATCGGCGAGCAGTTGCTCGGCGGGCCGTCGGCTTCCCATCTGGCCCACGGCAGTGCCGCCATCGCCTATGTCCGTCCCCATGAGCTGGAGATCCTGCCAGCCGATGCGCCGGGCGGGATCCGCGCCACCATCACCCGCCTGCTGCCCATGGGGCCACGCATTCGGGTGGAGCTGCGCGGTGATGGTGAGACCAAAGGGGCGCACTACGAGGCGGAGCTGACCAAGGAGGCGGCCAAACTGTTTGCGCCGGGTCAGGGGGTGAGGCTGGTGGCCAGACAGGCGCAGTTCTATCCCGATTACCAGATTTGATGCGGTGTTGCGGGCGGTACGGCCGCCCGGTTCAGGCTGTTAGCCGGGCATGATCCCGGCCATATAACAAAAAATGAGGGTGTTGACCAAGCAGTGTCGCCACCCTTCGCAGGAGGCGACAAGGTGAATTTTCAGCAGTTACGTATTATCCGGGAGGCGGCGCGGCGGGATTACAACCTGACCGAGGTGGCCAACGCGCTCTTTACTTCCCAATCCGGGGTGAGCCGCCATATCCGCGAGCTGGAAGAGGAGCTCGGCATCGAGCTATTTATCCGCTACGGCAAGCGGCTGCTCGGTATGACCGAGCCTGGCAAGGAGCTGCTGGTGATCGCCGAGCGCATTCTCAATGACGCCAACAATATCCGCAAACTGGCCAGCACCTTTGCCAACCGCGACTCGGGCCGCTTGCTGGTGGCTACCACCCATACCCAGGCCCGCTATGCCCTGCCGCGGGTGGTGAAGGCGTTTCGCGAGCAGTTCCCGCTGGTACAACTGGAGCTGCGTCAGGGCAGCCCGGAGGAGATAGTGCGGCTGGTGCAGACCGGCGAGGTGGACATCGGCATCAGCAGCGAGCAGCTCGACAAGAGCGAAGGGGTGGTGGCATTTCCCTACTACCGCTGGCACCACAATATCGTGGTGCCGGAGCAGCACCCTCTCGCAGGCGAGCAGGTGCTGACCCTGGCGGCGCTGGCGAACTGGCCCATCATCACCTATCAGGCGGGGCTGACCGGGCGGGTGCGGGTGGACGAGGCCTTTGCCGAGGCGGGCATCGAGCCGCAGATCCTGCTGACGGCGCAGGACTCCGACGTCATCAAGACCTATGTCGAGCTACAGATGGGGGTCGGCATTCTGGCCGACATGGCGTTCGATGCCCAGCGCGATCAGGGGCTGGTGCAGCTCGATGGCAGCCATCTGTTTGCGCCGCATACCGCCTGGATCGGCCTCAAACAGGGGCAGTTTCATCACAATTTTGCCTGGCAGTTTATCCAGCTCTGCAACCCCGAGCTGGCGCTGGCGGACATTCAGGCCCGCGCCATGGGCAGCGAGCCCGCCCTCGACTTCCAGATTTGAATGGGAAGAGAAGACAAGACAAAAAGGGGAGCCAATGGCTCCCCTTACTTTATTGCTGGCAGATGATATTGCTAGCGAAAACAGACGGCTTCATATGAATTTTTTCACTTAGGTTTGCCAGTTAATTTTGTTTGTTATCCGGTACTTGGGTTGCAGGATGGAATAAGTAACTGACCAAAGTCGACCCATTCAGGATAAAGCATGCCGTATAGCTACCTATCACATCTGCGCTGCAGCAAGAGTGGCGAGATCCATGATGCCGACCAGCCCTGGCAACTGAGCCGGGCAGGTGCGCCACTGCTGGCCAGCTACGATCTCGATGCGCTGAAGCGAGCATGGCACCCGGCGGCATTACTGGGTCGCCCTGCCAGCTTGTGGCGTTATCACGAGTTGTTGCCGGTGCGCGACCCCGCCCACGTCGTGACACTGGGGGAGGGGTTCACCCCGCTGCTGCCACTCCCCACGCTGGGCAAGCAGATCGGTATTCCGGATCTCTGGATGAAAGACGAGAGCGTCATTCCCACCGGTTCCTTCAAGGCCCGTGGTGCTGCGGTGGGCATCTCCCGCGCGCGTGAACTCGGTGTCACTCACTTCGCCATGCCGACCAACGGCAACGCAGGTGCCGCATGGGCGCTCTATGGTGCCCGCGCCGGACTGCGCAGCACCATAGTGATGCCGCAGGCGGCCCCCGCCATCACCCGGCTGGAGACCTCCCTCGCCGGTTCCCGTCTCTATCTGGTGGATGGCCTGATCAGCGATGCCGGTCGCCAGGTGGCGCAGGCGGTAGCGGAGCAATCCTTGTTTGACGCCTCAACCCTGAAGGAGCCTTACCGGATTGAGGGCAAGAAGACCATGGGGCTGGAGATTGCCGAACAGCTGGGCTGGACGTTACCGGATGTGATCCTCTATCCCACCGGCGGCGGGGTCGGCCTTATCGGTATCTACAAGGCGCTGCGCGAGCTGCAGGAGCTGGGCTGGGTCAAGGGGGCGTTGCCCAGACTGGTCGCGGTACAAGCGAGTGGCTGCGCGCCTATTGTGCAGGCGTGGCAACAGAGAGCCACCGAATCGAGCTTCTGGCCCGACTCCCAAACCCTGGCGTTCGGCATCAATGTACCCAAGGCGCTGGGGGATTTTCTGGTGCTGGATGCCCTCTATCGCACCGAGGGTTGCGCCATCGCGGTGGATGACAAGGCCATCCAGAGCGAGATCCGCCAGCTTGCCTCTCGCGAAGGGAGCTTTGTCTGCCCGGAGGGGGCTGCTGCGTTTGCTGCCGCGCGTCAACTGCGCGAGGCTGGCTGGATCCGTGGGGGAGAGCGGGTAGTGGTGCTCAATACCGGTGCCGGAATCAAGTACCCGGACGCGATCACTGTGCTGCCCCAGCGTCTGCAGCGTGACGGGAGGATCCCGGCATGAATCTGGATCTGCCCTTTATCGTCACGACGCTGCCCGCCTTCGGCAAGGCAGTCTGGGTCACCTTGCAACTGGGAACCCTGGTGATCCTCACCTCGCTGGCGGTCGCCCTGCTCAATGTGGTGCTGTTGAGCCTGCACAAGCGGCCTCTCAGCGCGCTGATCCGTGGGTATGTGGAGCTGGCCCGCAACACGCCGCTGCTGATCCAGCTGTTCTTTCTCTATTTCGGGCTGCCTGCGCTGGGCTTGTCGCTCTCCGGGTTTACCACCGCGGTGATCGCCATGACCTTCCTCGGCGGTGGCTATCTGACCGAGGCGCTGCGTGCAGGCATTGAGGCGGTGCCCGCCAGTCAGCTGGAGGCTGGCCGGGCTATTGGGCTTTCCCGCTGGCAACTGCTGCGCCACGTGCAGCTGCCCCAGGCCTGGCTTGCCACTCTGCCCGCGCTGTTTGCCAACTTCATCTTCCTGCTCAAGGAGACGACGGTGGCTTCGGCAGTGGCGGTGCCAGAGCTGCTCTATACCACCAAGAATTACATCGCCCTCTACTACAAGACCTACGAGATGCTGGCGGTACTGACCTTGATGTGCGTGCTGATTTTTCTGCCGCTCTCCCTCGCTCTGCGAGTCGTTGAAAGGAGGCTGCTACATGGTCAGTTCGGTCACTGAATCGCTAATGCAGGCGAGGATCCCGATGTGGGCACTTATCTTCCAGCTGTCACCGTCTCTCGTCACCAAGACGCAGGAAAGGAGGGATCAATATGGTCAGTTCGGTCACTGAATCGCTAATGCAGGCGAGGATCCCGATGTGGGCACTTATCTTCCAGCTGTCACCGTCTCTCGTCACCAAGACGCAGGAAAGGAGGGATCAATATGGTCAGTTCGGTCACTGAATCGCTAATGCAGGCGAGGATCCCGATGTGGGCACTTATCTTCCAGCTGTCACCGTCTCTCGTCACCAAGACGCAGGAAAGGAGGGATCAATATGGTCAGTTCGGTCACTGAATCGCTAATGCAGGCGAGGATCCCGATGTGGGCACTTATCTTCCAGCTGTCACCGTCTCTCGTCACCGAGATGCAGGAAAGGAGGGCTCAATATGGCCAGTTCGATCTCTGAGCAGCTGACGCAGGCGCTGCCACTGCTGGCGGTGGGCGCAGGCCAGACTCTCGCCATCTCGCTGCTGGCCATCCTGTTTGCCACCCTCGGCGGTGTTGTTTACGGCGTGCTGGCGCAACAGGGCGGTCGGTTGGTGCGGGGGCTGCTGCGGCTTTATCTCGAGCTGTTTCGGGTAGTGCCGGTGCTGGTGTGGCTCTATCTCTTTTTCTTCGGGTTGCCGATCTTTTTCGGCCTCGATATGCCGGCCTTCTGGTGCGCCGTGCTGGTGCTCGCCCTCTGGGGGGCCAGCGAGGTGGGGGAGGTGGTGCGCGGTGGCCTCAAGTCCCTCGCCCGTGGTCAGCAGGAGGCCGGGCTGGCGCTCGGGCTCTCGACCTGGCAGCTCTATCGCCATGTGTTGCTGCCGCAGGCGTTGCAGCGGCTGACGCCGCCGACCATCAACATCTACACCCGCATCATCAAGACCAGTTCGCTGGCGGTGCTGATCGGGGTGGTGGAGGTGATCAAGGTGGGCCAGCAGATCATCGAGCGCACCTATGGCTCGCTGCTTATCTACGGTCTGCTGTTCCTGTTCTTTTTTCTGGTCTGCTATCCGCTCTCGCTCGCCTCGCGCCGGCTGGAGCAACAATGGGGTAATGCGGTATGACACCTCTGCTTGAACTCGGCTCTGTCAGTAAACAGTTTGGCCCGAATCGGGTGCTGGATCGGATCAGCCTCAGCGTGCGCGCCGGGGAGGTGATCGTCATTCTGGGGCCGAGCGGCTGCGGCAAGAGCACCTTGCTGCGCACCCTGAACGGGCTCGAACCCATTCAGGGAGGCGACATTCGCTTCGATGGTGTGTTGCTGGATGGCGCCACCGACTGGCAGCGGGTGCGCCAGCGGATCGGCATGGTGTTCCAGAGCTATCACCTGTTCCCCAACCTGACGGTGCTGGAGAACGTACTACTTGGCCCCCTGCAGGTGCAAAAGCGGGAGCGGGCAGAGGCGCGGCTGCAAGCCGAGCAGTTGCTGACCCGCATCGGCCTGTGGGAGCGGCGCCACGACTATCCGCGCCAGCTCTCCGGCGGCCAGCAGCAGCGCATCGCCATCGTGCGGGCGCTGTGCATGAACCCGCAGGTGATGCTGTTTGACGAGGTGACCGCCGCCCTCGACCCCGAGATGGTGCAGGAGGTGCTGGAGGTGATCCGCGATCTCGCCGGCAGCGGCATGACCCTGCTCATCGTCACCCACGAGCTGGCCTTCGCCCGGGCGGTGGCGGATCGCATCGTCTTCATGGATGGCGGCCACATTCTGGAGCAGGCCGCACCCCACCAATTTTTCGACAATCCCGGGAGCCTGCGTGCGCGCCAGTTCCTCGCCAAGTTTTCTTATACAAATGTCATCAAACGAAAGGAGTCAGCATGAAAAAAATAACCTCGGTTCTGTTTAGTGCCTTGTTGGGGCTGGGTCTCGCCAGCGGCGCTGCCCATGCGGCGGACGGTTCCCTCGACAAGATCAAGGCGCGGGACAAGCTCATCGTCGGCGTCTTCACCGACAAACCACCGTTTGGCTATGTGGACGAGAAGGGGAACTATGTCGGTTTTGACACGGATCTGGGTCGCCGCTTCGCCAAGGACCTGCTGGGGGACGAGAACAAGATCGAGTTCGTGGCGGTGGAGCCCGCCAGTCGCATCCCCTTCCTGCAGAGCGACAAGGTGGATCTGATCCTCGCCAATATGACGGTGACCCCGGAGCGGCGCGAGGTGGTGGATTTCACCAACCCGAACCTGCGAGTGGCGGTACAGGTGCTGGTGCCGGAAGGGAGTCCGGCCAAGAAGCTCGATGATCTGGCCAGCAAGACCCTGATCGTCACCACCGGCACCACGGCCGACATCTGGCTGACCCGCAACCATCCGGAGTGGAAGGTGCTCAAGTTCGAGAAGAATACCGAATCCCTGCAAGCGCTGGCGCAGGGGCGCGGTGACGCCTACGCCCAGGACAATCTGGTGCTGTTCAGCTGGGCCAAGGAGAATCCGGGCTACCGGGTATTGCCCGAGAAGCTGGGCTCGGAAGATCCCATCGCCCCGGCGGTGAAGAAGGGCAATATCGAGCTGCGTGACTGGGTCAACGACCGTCTCGCCAAGCTGGGGGAAGAGAAATACCTGCTCAAGCTCTATGACCAGTATGTGCGTGACAAGTTGAGCGCCGATACAGATCCCAACGATGTGATCGTCGAAGGAGGAAAATGGCAGGGTTAATGGACAAGCCCTGTTCTGAAGAGTGTGTTGAGTGTGTGAAGTAAGTGAAGAGTGATGTCTTGGTTCCGTTGGTCTGCAAACCGCAAGGTTTGGCCTTTCAAGGCGTCCCCCGTTCGGGGGGACGCCTTTTTTTATGGTTGCGCTTGCGCGGATCAGTTCAGCTCAATCCAGGCATCTTGCCAGTGGGAGCCGACACCCGGCTCATAGTGGGTGGCGGTGGTGGCCCACTGCACGCAGTAGCCGCTGTAGGGGAAGGGCTTGCACTGATAGATCTTGCCGTTTTTCGGCTGCAACACCCTGGTGCCAGCGGTGTAGGACTTGATGTCGTTCGGGAAGCGGAACTGGTAGTCGCCGCCACTGCTCTGCTCCTTGAACATCAGATCCAGGGTCTGCTGGAGGGTCTCGCCACCCGCTTTCGGGGTGGCCTTGATCACCAGCTGGTGGTGACCTGCCGTGAGCCCTTCCAGAGCCATGGTGAAGGTGTGGCTGCTGTCTTTGATATCTGCACGGCTTTCACCCCTGGCGACGCCGCCGTGATCATAGAGGGTGTTGGAAACGGCCAGATCGCCCTGTGCGGTGACGGTAAAGTCCAGGGTTGCCTTGCCGTTGTCCAGCACATAGTCGCTGGCCAGACCGCTGACGCTGATGCTGTCCACCACAGGCGGTTGCTGCTGTTGCAGGTCAATCTCGACCCGCTCCAGTTTGCTGTCGCGTTTCAGATAGACGGGGTTCATGCCGTAGATCGGATTGAACTGGCCATCGGCCCCTTGCTGACCGGCGCGGATCTGGCTCTGCTCGGCGTTGATCTTGCTGGCGAGGGCGTGGGCCCAGTTGTTCTTCTGGCCCTGCTCGGCAGTGGCGATGATCAGCACGGTCTGCAGTTCGGGACGTTCGCCGTTGGTATCGAATACCCGGGTCATCGCCTTGTCACCCACCGCGAGGTCGATGGAGGGGTAGATGGTGCCTGCCTGGCTCCACTCCAGCGGCGGCTGGCTGCCATCTTTGAACTTGGCATCGATGATGTTGTAGAAGCTGTTGCTGGTGTCGCCCACTTCCCACACGCCGAGGATCAGTTGATAACCGCTGCGCTCCGGCAGGGTGCAGTTGTGGGTCACCTGCTTGGGCGGTTGCACCATGTTGCCGTCGATGACGCAGAAGGGGGTCAGGTCGAACGAGGCGCGGGTGAGCGGCTGGTTGGGGTTCCAATCCTGCTTGGTGAGGTAGTAGCGCCAGTTGCGGGTGACGTGGTTGGCGGTGAAGGTCCAGCTGATGGCAAACGGGCCGGGTTGTACTTCGCGTTTGGTCCAGCGATCGCTGGTCTGGATGTTCAGCTCGCTCCAGCGCGGGCTGCCCGCCGAGGCGATTTGACCATCTTGCGGGCCGGTTTGCGGGAAGCCGGAGGGGCCCTCCACGCTTTGCGGTTCCCATTGCACGCCGCCACACTGGCTATTGCCGCCGGTGTTGCACAGGTAGTTGCGGCTCTCGGGCTGCTTGATGTAGCCATGCGCAAGGGCGCTGCCGCTGGCCAGCAGCGCCAGCACCGCGGCGATGTGATTGAGTTGGATTTTTGCTGCCATACATTCCTCTGTTCGACAGATGTGGGCAGTCAGTTGGCCGGGGGATTCCCCGATGCACACTGGCGTGTGGCAACCCCGCTATCCTGGACAACATGTCTGTAGACCGGAGGCTTTGCGTCCCGACCTTTCGGTCAGTTTGCCAAATGACTGGATGGGTATTGATGGGCCACATGTTCGGCCATCAGCATTGTGCACCTCATTGATTAATTATTTGAAGTTAAATGTTTAAATACGCCATCAAACGGAGTGCTGCCAATCCTAACCAGTTGTTTTTAAAACGTTCTATAGTTGGTGAACTGTGCCGAACCCCGTTGAATATGCCGATAAGATGCATGCTGATTGCGTGTTGCGGGCGAAAAAAAACCTGCCAGTCGGGCTGGCAGGTCGGGTGACAAGGCGACACGGGTTGACGCCGTCAGTGACGGGCGCGCTGCTCGCCTGAGGCGTGAGGTACGGGCGCCATCATCGGGGCTGCGGTTGACGCCTTGCCCAGTTTGAATACCGCAAGCCGCTCATCCAGGCTGCGGGAGAGACCGGCCAGCAGCTCGCTCTCCTGCGCCAGTTGCGAGGCGGACTGTGACATCTCCAGCGCCGAGTCGTTGATGCCGCTGACGTTGCGGTTCATATCCTCGGCGACCATGCTCTGCTGTTCGGCGGCGGTGGCAATCTGGGTCGCCATGTCGCTCACATGCTGGATGCGGTTGACGATCAGGGTGAGATCCTGCCCCGCCTGCTGCGACTGGTTGACGCTGCTCTCCGCCAGTTTGCGGCTGGTATCCATGGCGTTGGCAGCGGTGACGGCCCGTTGCTGCAGTTGGGCGATGGTGCTCTGGATCTCTTCGGTAGACTGGCGAGTGCGGCTGGCCAGCTGGCGCACCTCGTCGGCCACCACGGCAAAACCGCGGCCTTGTTCGCCAGCCCGGGCTGCCTCGATGGCGGCGTTGAGGGCCAGCAGGTTGGTCTGCTCGGAGATGGCGCTGATGACGGCGGTGACCTCGCTGATCTGCATCACCCCCTCCTTGAGCTGATTGACCTGCACGGTGGCCTGTTCCACCTCGGTGGCCAGCGCCTTGATGCCGTGCACGCTGGCGTGCACGTCACGGTTACCGAGCCCGGCTTCACCGGTGGCCTCTTGAGTATCCCGCGCAGTATTTTCGGCGTGACCGGCCACATCGGAGATGGTAGCGCTCATCTCGTTCATGGCGGTGGCGAGCTGGGCCAGCTGATCCCGCTGGCTGGTGACCGCCTGATTGGTCTGCTCGGCAGAGGCGGCGATGCGCAGGGCTGCATCAGCAACGTTGCGGGCCCCCAGACTGGCTTCCAGCAGGGCATGGCGGATGGCATCGAGACTCTGGTTGGTGCAGCGGGCGACCACCCCCAGCTCATCCTTGCCCTGTACCGGAATGCTCACCATCAGGTCGCCTTTGGCGACCCGCTGCATGGCGTCGTTGATCTGGCCGAGAGGGGCGACGATAGAGTGGGTGATGCGCCAGCCCAGCAGCCCCATCAGCAGGATGGCGATGGCGGTGGCGGTGCCCATCTTCATGTATTGAGCCCAGATGGTCTGCTGAATATCTTGCAGCAACATACCGGAGCCGAGGATCCAGCCCCAGGGCTGATAACCAGAGACCATGGAGAGCTTGTCAGCGGTTTCGCCCGACGGGCCGGTCCAGACATATTGCAGAGTACCCAGCTTGCCACCGCGGGCGATGTCGACCATCTGGTGCCAGAACTGTCCTGCGGTGGCTCCCGTCCCTTCTCCCATGGTCTGGCCGACCAGTTCCGGGCGGATAGGATGCACCAGCATCTTGCGGCTCTCGTCGATGACAAACAGGTAGTTGTTGCCATCAAAGCGCATGTGGGTCAGCAGCTTGCGCGCCTCCTGCTGGGCCTGCTCCGCTGGCAGGGTGCTGGCCAGAAACTGGATCTGGCTCATGGCCTGGCCCAGCACCGCATTGAGCCGCGCCTCCCGCTCACTCATCAGATTGAGTTTGAGCGCGTTGGCCGAGATGAACAGCAGCGAGACAAAACCGACAAACGCCAACGTGAGCAGCAAGATCAATTTGCGGCTCACGGTGATATCACCGAGCTTGAACATGATTAAACCCTCGTTATCCCGTTTTATGGTGGCTCTGTACCGCTGCAGCCAGGTTGTCAAAGTTAACAACTCATTTACTTTCAGCCGTTTGCCGACCTTTTCTAATGAGCGTTTGAACAACAGTATAGCCAGCAGACAGCGCGCCCCACTTTTTGGTAGCGTGTTCAGGCGCATCCCTGCGCAATTTTTGCCGAAGAGTGTGAATGATTTGGCATTTCATCAAAAAAGGAGTGGGGCCCGCTCTGGGTGATCCCATCACAAGAGGGAATTTATGAGTTCCATTGCCAGGAATTACTTCAACCAGCTCAACGCCGACTACCTGCAGGTACACAGGCACAAGGAGGATCTGTTCTGGTCCACCTATATGGGCACCAGCGACGATCAGGCCGGTTTCACTGCGGCCGAGCAGGCCTACAAGGCGTTCTGTGCCAATCCGGCCCGTCTGCCCGCGTTGCGGGAGATGCTGGCGCAGGCCGATGAGGATGATCTCAAGCGCGGTCTGCAAGGCTGGATCGCCTTCTTCGAATGCAATGTCATCGAGGATCCGGCCGCCGCCGCCCTGATGGACGAGCTGGTGGCCGCCGAGGCGGAGCTGTTTGCCCGCCGCAAGGGGCTGAAACTGACCCTGCTGGATGAGCTGGGCCAGCAGGTGGCCGGTAGCCTGCCCGCCGCCAGCACCTCGCTGGCCGCCAGCCCGAACGAGGCGGTGCGCCAGAGCGCGCTCGCCATGTTCCACACCCTGGAGCAGTGGGTGGTCGGCAACGGTTTTCTCGAGGTGGTGGCGATCCGCAACCGCTTTGCCCGCGCCATGGGCTATCGCGACTACTTCGACTACAAGGTGCGCAAGAACGAGCAGATGAGCCCGGCGCAGCTGTTCACCATCCTCGACGACTTCATTGCCCGCACCGACGACCGGCTGCAGCAGAGCCTCGCCGAGCTGAAAGCGGCCAAGGGGGAGGCGGCCCTGCTACCCCACAACCTGCGTTACAGCGTGAGCGGCGATGTGACCCGCCAGCTCGATCCTTACGTGCCCTTCTCGCGGGCGCTGCAGGATTGGGTCGAGAGCTTCCGCCGTCTCGGCATCCAGTATCGCGGGGCGACCCTGACGCTGGACCTGCTGACCCGAGAGGGGAAATACGAGAACGGCTTCTGCCATGGCCCGGTGCCGAGCTTCTTCCAGCAGGGCGAGTGGGTGCCGGCAGTGGTCAACTTCACCAGCCTGGCCGACCCGGCGCAGGTGGGCAGCGGCTGGAACGGCCTCAACACCCTGTTCCACGAGGGGGGACACGCCGCGCATTTTGCCAATGTCACCGGCAACGCCCCCTGCTTCTCACAGGAGTTTCCGCCCACCTCCATGGCCTATGCCGAGACACAGTCGATGTTCTGCGACAGCCTGCTGGACGATGCCGACTGGCTCAAACGTTACGCCCGAGACGCTGCAGGAGAGGCAGTTCCCGATGCCCTCATCAAGGAGATGATCGCCGCGCGCCAGCCATTTCGGGCCTTCAACGAGCGCCAGATCGCGCTGGTGGCCTACTTCGAGCGGGATCTCTACGCCATGGATGAGGCCGAACGCACGCCCGAGGCGGTGTTGGCGCTGGCCCGCCAGTGGGAGCGCAAGATAGTCGGGGTAGAGAGCCCGCGCCCGTTGCTGGCCATTCCGCACCTGCTTAATCAGGAGTCGGCCTGCGCCTATCACGGCTACCTGCTGGCGCTGATGGCGGTGGAGCAGACCCGCGCCTTTTTCCTCAAACGTGATGGCTACCTCACCGACAACCCGCGCATCGGGCCGGATCTGGCCGCCCACTACTGGGGGCCTGGCAACGGCATGAGCCACGATGCGACCCTGCGCAGCCTGACCGGCGAGGGATTCAGCGCCGTGCCGCTGGCGGATGCGTGCAACCTGAGCGCCGCCGAGGCGTGGCAACAGGCTCAAGCCTGCATGGCCGCAGCCCTGCAACGCCCTGCCGCCGGTGAGGGTTCCCCGCTCGACGCCCATATCCGGGTGGTGCACGGCGCAGAGCTTATCGCCGACAACAGCGAGTCGGAAACCCGCATGCTGGCCGATTTCGAAGCGTGGATCGTTAACCATTACCGACGAGCGTCAGCTGCGTAATTCACGGTGCTCCCGGCGATCTGGTCGGGAGCATCGCTTTTCGTGGCTATTTGTTGTCGCAACAGCGTCTGGTGTTGCCATTTTGCGGGTAGGTTGCGACGTGCCCTGTCGCTTTGTAGATTGGGCCCGCAATCTTTTCATCAGATATGTATTCGTATGAACATGACTACGAATAGTGGGTGGCACTGTCATGGAGCCCACAATCCACACGGTTTTGCCTAATTTATCAATAGTGTTTTTTGTCGCTATCTTTGTGCATAAATTTCAAGCAGACCAATCCATTTGATAACCATTCCTATTTTGCCGGATTGACTAAATTGTCCACAACGGCAGAATCGCCCGTCTTGCCACTCCCGATGTGAATCGGGTTCGGAAAGCCTCAGATCTCCGCCCGGAGATGGCTGGGCCGCACATAGGAATATGGCGCTGGTCATCGTTGGTTCTCCTCCTGCTCCTCCCATATCCCAAACATCGGTCACTTGCATCGACCGTGTCGCTGGTATCTGCCTGACTGGGGGAGCTTGTTCTCCGCTTTTTCTATCCAGGTTGATACTGAGGTAACGGCCCCATCGGGCCATCCCCTATTTTTTGCCTGTGGAATTGAGGTGATCTCCCCATGACGAGCACAAGTGAACAACTCGGCCTAGTCTCCCTGCTGGGGGCGCCGGTAGAGCGAAACATCCGGTCTCTCAGTGACTTGTCCCAGTGGCAGCCAGCCGAGCTGCCGGTATTGCTGCTTAACTTGCCCAGTGAAGAGCAGGATCGAATCTTGCTGGCGATCCGCCGCGATCCTTCTCGCTTCCTGTATCCCGTATTTTGCGTGACGCAGAGTCCGCTCTCTCCAATGTTGTCCGATGGCCTTCTGTCCCAGTTGGATGAGCGAGTGCCTGACATGCTGGAGAGGCTGTCACTGCTGACGCCGCGTGAACACCCCGACGAAATGGAGAAGCTGGCTTGGTACAGCTGGCCAAGGGCTCATTTTCGTTTGTTGCCACGCTGGCAGGCGGGCTGTCGCCAGGGCTACAGTTACCCGTTGCTGGATTGTCTGCTGGGGGCCGATGCAGTTGCATCCTTGCCACAACTGGTCTCGGAACGGCTGTTGCAGAGTGAGCAACTGGTCGATCGAGTGCGCCTGTGCAACAGTTGCAACTCGGCTCATCTCAATTTCGTCGATGTGTGCCCTGAATGTACCCATATTGCCATTCAGGCCAAACCTGCCGTGCACTGTTTCACTTGCGGTCATGTGGATGATCAGGATGCTTTCATGCAGCAGGGCGTGCTGCGCTGTCCCAAATGCGTGACGACTCTGCGCCATATCGGAGTCGACTATGATCGGCCACTGGAGAAGTATCGCTGTCTCTCCTGTCATGCCCGTTTCATGGAGGCGGCAGTACAGGCGAGATGTCATGAGTGTGGTCAGGCTCACAAACCCGATGATCTGCTGGTATCTCCCATCTATGAGTACCGCATCGGCAAATTGGCGCGCCATATTGCTCGCGAGGGTACCCAGCAATTGCATCTGCCCCTGACCTGGGGGGCGCCGATGGCGATGGATCACTTCCCCTGGCTGCTGCAATGGAGCAACCGGCTGCTGCAGCGCCACGGCGGCAACCATACCCTTTTGGCTATCCAGATCGAGCAGCTCGCCGAGCTGCGCGCCGAATTGGGCCTGTTGAAGACTCAGCAGAGATTGGGTGCCTTGCTGGCTCGTCTGCAGGCGATTTTTCGGGATACAGATGTGGTTTGCCAGTATGCCGATGATCAACTGCTGTTGTTGCTGCCGCACACCAATGTGGAGGATTGGCAGATCTTGCAGGGGCGGATCCTGGCGCTCAACAATGTTGAAGGGTTGGATGCCTTGACGCTGAATGTAAAGGTAGAGCCGCTTCCCACCACGCTGGGTGAAGATACCGGCCTCTGGTTGAGCCGCTGGCTGGACGGGAGCCTTCAGGATGCCTGAGTGGATGAGTACGGTTCGGTACATCCTGACCGAGATCCTGGGCAGCCTGCAGTTCTCGCCCAGGATGATCCTGCTGCTGTTGCCCATGTTGCTGCTGATGGAGGTGCCTCTGATGGCGCTGACCCTGACCGGGATCCTCAAGTGGTTTGCTCGTCAGCTGCCAAAAAAATCTGATTTGCCCCTGTCGCGCCGTTGTCCCAGAGTTTCTTGCATCATCACTTGTTATGGCGAGGGAGAGGCGATTCGTTCGACAATTCTGACCCTCAAAGAGCAGCTCTATCGCGGCCATCTGGAGATCATTGCGGTGATAGATGGCGCCAAAGCCAACGCCCATACCTATCAGGCGGCCCTCAACTGCGTTGCCGAGTTTCAGGGTTGCGAGAGGCGCACCTTGGTACTGTTGCCCAAGTGGCAGCGTGGCGGGCGGGTATCGACCCTCAATGCCGGCTTGTCGGCGGCCACCGGCGAGATAGTCATGAATGCCGACGGGGACACTTCCTTCGACAACAACATGATCGACGAGATTGTTGCCTGCTTCGATGACCCGAACGTGCCCGCCGTTGGTGGGGCGTTGCGGGTGCGCAACTTGCGCGATGGTGTGCTGACCCGTATGCAGGGGATCGAGTACATGATCTCCATGCAGGGGGGCAAGACGGGTCTGAGCGAATGGAACCTGATCAACAATATTTCGGGGGCATTCGGGGCTTTTCGCCGCGATTTCCTGCGCCAGATTGGAGGGTGGGATACCCACACAGCAGAAGATCTGGATTTGACGGTGCGGATCAAGCACTACCTCAAACGCCATCCCAAGCTGAAGATCGGCTTTGCCCCCAGAGCCATAGGCCACACGGATGCCCCTGCTGATTTGGTGACCCTGGCAAACCAGCGTCTGCGCTGGGATGGGGATTTGCTGTTTCTCTACCTGCGCAAGCACAAGCTATCGCTGACTCCGCGCATTCTGGGCTGGAAGACCTTTTTGTTCACTCTGATCTACGGGGTGGCACAAAACGTGGTGCTGTCGCTTTTGGTCATGGGGTACAGCTGGTGGCTGGTGCTCAGTTATCCAGGTCCGTTCGTGACGGCCCTGATGCTGTGCCTCTACCAGGTCTATCTATTTCTTACTCTGGTCAACTTTATGGTGTTTCTGCTAGCCATTTCCGAGCGGCCTAAAGCGGATCTGCTCATGTTGCCATGGTTGTTGCTGTATCCGCTCTATACCCTGCTGATGCGTCTATGGTGTGCCGTGGCACTGCTCAACGAAATCTTCCGTCGCGGTCATGAGGAGAGCAGCATGGCTCCCTGGTGGGTATTAAAACGAGGAAACAAATTCTGATGAAAGTCACATTCAATCCCCCCAAGAAACAGGACGCTACCTCTGATCAAGGGATCCGGGTGCTCTATGCCCCCGCCAAGCGCATCGCATTTCGGGCCCGCTGGTATCTGATCCTGCTGCTGGCATTCAGCCCCGTCATCATACTGCTCTGGTATCTGGGACGAGAGTGGTGGCTGACCCAGGCGCCTGCCATCATCACCACTGAGCCTCAACTGGTGGTGGCCAATGGCGATGGCTTCATTCGCAACATCTATATGTCTCCTGGTCAAGCCGTCTCGCAAGGAGATGCCCTGATGCGATTCGAGTCGCCGACGCTCCGGGCCAATATCGAGGGGCGTAAAGCGCGTCTGAAAGCGATCGAGCTGGACAAGAGCGCTGCCGAGCAGGCGATATTGAGCAACCTAGATGAGCAGATCAGCATTGCAGAGCGGGGTACTCGTGAGCAGGAGGGGATCTATCAGGAGTACGCGGGGTACCGGAAGGAGAAGCTGGTTTCCAGCGCCGAATATGCCAGCGCCTTGTTGAGCTGGACTCAGTCCCGTATCGATTTGCAGAAGGCACGGTCTGAAAAAACGCAGCAAGAGTTGCAGATCAAAGAGGATCAGCTGACGGGACCACTGGCCAGTGCTCGCCACCAGCTGGAGCAGGAGCTGACCGAGATGCAAGCCATCACCAGACAGCAACAACCTATCTCACCGGCCACCGGCAAGGTCTCCGATGTGCTGGTGCAGGAGGGAGACTGGGTCTTCTCGGGCGCGCCTCTGGCACTGATCGCCAAGCGGGAAGACCCGCTGGTCATTGCCTATGTATTACCCAAATACCTCTCCTCGATGGAGCCGGGTCATAAGGCCATAGTCAAGTTGCCCAGTGGCGAGCGTCTGGCGGCCAGGGTAGCCAGACCGGTGGAGCTGGCAGACAAGCTGCCTGCTCAGCTGGCCGCTCCGTTCGAGGGCGAGAAGGCAACTCTCAAGGTCGCACTCTCGCTGGATGAAAAATTACCCCCGAACCTGCAGGTGGAAGGGTTGCCGGTGACTGTGTTGTTTGATTGAACTAATGGCGTTGTGATCCTGAATCGCAACGCCTTCTTTTTGGTTGTGGTCATGAAGGCGACAGGTACATTAAGCCTGACAATTGTCTCCCCTCGTTACCTCTTATGTCGTTACCTTGTGGCGCTCAGCGAGCACTCAGGGAGCGATTGCCGGTAAAGATTTGCTACTCGCAGGGCGTGTAATGTTGTCATCTGTGGATTGCGGGTGTGCTGTTCAGTGGAAGCAAGAGGCAACTGTTTCTGGCCCTGCTGTTCGGCATCTTCCTGCTGATCCACTCCTGGGCGAAATACAACAAGCTGCTGTATCGCTTGATGCGAAAGCGATCCACCGCGACAAAGTCATCATAAGGGGCCGGTTGGCCCCTTTCTGTTTTATAACCTGTCACCTACAGCGAGGCGGGCAGTACCCGGTAAAGTGTCTTTTTGGGTCATGATTGGTCATTCATCAATGACTTTATTGCCGCAATGTTCACAGATGACATGGCGTTCAAAGCGATCCATGTTGGCCAGGAAGGGGCCTGCCGCCCAGCCGGTAATGAAGTCCTTGATAAACGCTTTGCGCTTTTGCTCCGGTGTCGGCTGTTTGCCAAAGGATTTGTCGACCAGCACCACGACATGGTTGGTCTCGCGCTGACAGCTGGGGCAGAAGCGTTTTTCGGTGGATGCAAGCAAGGGGGGCTCCTTGTCCGGAAGAGTGGGCTGCAGGTTTTCCGCCGCAGATATGTAATGTCCCCATTTGATTCCTTTTTCTGGCAGGTCGTCAATCACAGCGGAGGTGGATTGTGCGCCATCCCCTATGAAAAGAGGCGAGCCTGCAAGCGTGATCACGAGGGGCCAGTCGGCCCCTCTTTTGTTTCCGTTTGTCACACATTGCCACACAACCTTCCCCCTCTGGCAAAGTCTTGTGACCGGACGGGTGTGTAATGGCGCCATGAGCAGGGAGATGAGGCCCTGCAGCGATGGAACCAGGGAGCATGTTATGACGGGGAAACGGGTTTGGTGGCTGTTGCCACTGCTGGCGGTCGGGGTCTGGTGGCTGGGTTATGCGGGGGATGCTAACGGGGTGTGGCCCTGGCGCCATGAGATGTTGTTGCTGACCGGCCTGCTGGGGATGACCTATATGGCGATTTCGCTGTTGCTGGCGTTGCGCCTGCCGCAGCTGGAGCTCTGGTGTGGTGGTCTGGATCGGATGTTGCGATTGCACCGTCAGACGGCCATCGGCGGTGCATTGGCGCTGACCGCTCACTGGTTGCTGGTGGAGGCCCCCAAGTGGGCGGTCTCGGCAGGTTGGCTGAGTCGTCCCGCACGGCGTGGGGCCAGCGCTGCCGAAGTGGGTGTCGGAGCAGGCAATGGCATCTCGCTCCATGCCTTTGGCAATACCCTGGGGGAGTGGAGTTTCTATCTGCTGATCGCGCTGGTGGTGCTGAGTTTGCTGGCGCTGGTGAGTTATGGCCGTTTTCGACTGATCCACCGGTTGGCCCCGCTCATCTATCTGGCGGGCTGGAGTCACGGGCTTTGCCTGTTGCTTCAGGTGGGGGCCATGACCCCGGTGGGTGTATCAGTCTGGCTGATTGGCGGGATAGGTGCCATCGGCGCCCTCTACTCCCTGTTGGGGCAGGTAGGAGCGAGGGATCGCCATCCGGGCCGGGTCATTGCGGTGCGGGCGCTGGCGGATCAGACCTGCGAGCTGACCATGCAGCTGGAGCGGCCGCTCGCCCATTACCGCCCGGGCCAGTTTGCCTTCTTCGAGTTTGACGCCAAGGAGGGGCCGCACCCATTTACCCTGGTGCGGGTATCAGCGGATCGGCGCCAGCTGGTGATCGCGGTGCGGGCGCTCGGGGATCATACCCGTCAGCTGGTGGCACAGGCTCGCGCCGGGGATGGGGTGGTGGTGACCGGGCCCTATGGCGCCTTTGTCGCGCCACAGGGAGGAGGGCGAGCCCTCTGGCTGGGGGCCGGGATCGGCATCACGCCGTTTGTGGCCTGGCTGGAGGGGTTGGCTGCCCGTGGGGAGCGCAGCGAGGGGATCACTCTGATCCAGAGTGCGCCGGATCTGGCAGGCGCCGTCTACCACCGGCGGTTGGCCGAGCTCTGTCATCGCACCGGCGTGCGCTATCAGCTGCATCTGGACAAGGCTGCCGGGCGGCTGGATCTGACCCGTATCGCGCAGGATGCGCCTGAGCAGGTGTGGTTTTGCGGGCCAGAGGGGATGGCAGATGCCCTGAGCCGGCTGTTGCCGGGCGGGCATCTGCATCGCGAGCTGTTTCGCTTTCGTTGAGCGCAGTTATTTGGCGCTGGCTGGCAACTGCTTGAGGGCGGCTTGTACCGCCGCCTCCAGCTGCGGGTCGCGCCCGGCCACCATGTCGGCGGGGGTGAGCGGCACCTGCACATCCGGGATCAGCTCCTGATTTTCGTAGAAGGTGCCGTCCGGTTTGCGTAGCCCCAGGGTCGGAATGCCGTAGGCGAGCCCCGGGATCAGCCGGGAGTCGTGGTTGTAGACCATGGTGCCGGTGCCGGGCACCGGATCGCCGACGATGGGGCCGACCTTGAGGGCGCGGTAGTACTCGGGGAAGGCGGAGCCCTCCGAGTAGCTGGCGGCGTTCACCAGTACCACCGAGGGCTTGGTCCACTGGCGGGTGGCAGCGTCGGTCTCACCCTTGCCCTGACGGGGCCAGCTGCTGCCCATCCCCTTGGTGCTGCCGCTGCCGGTCAGAAACTCCACCAGGGTATTGGCGAGATAGCCGCCGCTGTTGAAGCGGACATCGACGATCAGCGCATCGCGATTGCGCTGTCTGCCGAGGGCATCCGCCACCACAGCATCGTAGACCTCGCTATTCATTGCAGGCAGATAGACGTAGCCGACCCGTCCTCCGCTCAGCCTGGCCACCTGCTCCCGCCGTTTCTCAATCCAGCTAGCCTGTTGCAACTGGTACTCCTGCTGTTTGTCGATGGCGGTGAGCACCACCTCGTCAGTTTGCTTGTTGCCCTCCTGCTGGAAGGTGAGGGCGAGCCGGGCACCGACCTGATGGTTGAGGGCCCGATCCAGCTCGGCCTGATTGGCAATCGGGCTGCCGTTGATGGCGAGCAGGCGGGCGCCCGGGGCGATATCGCTCTCCTGATCCAGCGGGCCGCCAGAGAGCAGGGCGGTGAGCATCACCCCTTGCTCGCCATCCTGCCAGTAGCCGCCGAGGCTGGCGGTCTCGTCCGCCATCCGCGGGAAGGGGGCGGGGCCGTTGCCCCAGGTGTGGGAGACATTGAGCTCGCCGGCCAGCTCCGCCAGCAGGTTGCCAAAGTCCCGCGGGTTGCCGATGCCCGGCAGCAGGCGGCGGTAAGCGGCGACATAACTGTCCCAGTTCACCCCGTTCATGTCGTCCAGATAGAACTCATCCCGGGTGAGCCGGGCGATCTGATCGAAGGCGGCGGTCATGCGTTCCTGCCAGCGGCTGGTGGGCTGCAAGGCGAAGGGGGCGCTGGTGGCGTCGCCGGAGTCGAGGTGGATGCGTGTGATCTCGCCATCCCGCACCAGGGTGGCGAGGGTGCCCTGCTGGTTGAGGCTTGCCAGCGCGGGGCCAGGTTGTTCACCAAACAGTTCGCTGGTTTTGCCCTTGCGCAGATCCAGGCTGTAGCCCTTTATCTCGCTCTCGCTGTTGACCCCCATCTCCTCCACCAGATAGATCAGCTGGTCGCCGATGATGCGGCTGGCGAGCAGGGTGCCGGTGGGTTGCAGCAGCAGCGCTTCCCGATGGTTGAGGCGATCGCTCTCAAAGCCGTATCCCCCTTTCGGCGGCTCCAGTTCGGCCATCGCATCGGCTCTGGCGGCGCGGCTGCTGTAAATGCCGAGCAGGTTGGTGACGAGAGGCTCGCCATCGGGCCCCAGTGCGCCAAACCGGGTCGATTGCCAGTAGAGGATGGCGCCATCCTGGCTCCAGCCCGGTTGGCCATCCTGATAGCCGTTGAGGCTGACATTGACCGGTTTGGCCTTGGGATTGGCCGTGTCGATCACCGCGATCTCCTGCTCCGCCGCATCGGGGCGGAAGGTGAGCGCCAGATGGCGGGAGTCGGGAGCAAAGGCGAGATGCACCTCGTGGCGCGACGGGTTGAAGCTGGCAGGCACCAGCTCCCGCTGCTTGTTGCTCGCCAGATCCAGCAGGTGGATGGCCTGACCATCGACCACGAAGGCGAGCTGCTTGCCGTCGGGGGAGAGCACCGGACGGCTGATCCCCTTGCCGGGAATCGCCAGCAGCAGGCTCTCGGTCAGGGTACCCGGATCGCTGAACAGCAGATCCGGATCCCCCTTGCGCAGGCGATAGAGGGCGGCGTGCCCCTGCTGCTCCGACAGATAGATGAGGGCGCGCCCCTGCTCGGCAAAGAGGGGACTGGACTGCTCGCTCGGGTCGCGGGTTAGCTGGCGCACCCGCTCCCGCTCGGGGTCAACGGCAAACAGGTTGCCCTCGCTCACCAGGATCAGCTCGTCCGCCTCCTCGCTGACCAGCGCCTCGTCCGCCAGAGTCAGGGCCTCGCTCGCCTCATCCGGCGCGCTCGCCACTTGCGGGGTGAGGGTCAATTTGCGTGGCTCGCTGCTACCGGCATCGAGGCGATAGAGCTCCCCCAGCCATGACCAGACCAGATCGCCATTGCGGGAGGCGCTGAGCCCCCGCACCGGATGGCCCTGATAGTGGGTCAGCTGCTGCTCCTTGCCACTGGCGAGATCCCGGCGCCAGACGTTGAAATCACCGCTGCGCTCGCTCAGGTAAAAGAGGGTATCCCCCTTGTCGCTCCAGACCGGATCGGTGGCGGCGACCCGATCTTCGGTCAGCTGCTTGTGCTGCTTGCCATCAAACAGCCAGAGGCGGGGTACCGCAAAAGAGTGTTGATGCTTGCGAAAGGGTTGATCCGCCGCGGGCATCTGGTAGGCGAGTCGCTCCCCGTGCGGGCGAGCCAGGGTCGCAGGCAGCGGCAGATCGGCCTGCAAGGTGCCGCCGCTGATCGGGGTCCAGTAGAGCTCGCCCCATTGGTAGCCTTCCGCGACAAAATGGTCGGCCTCGGCGGACCCCGGCCGCTGGCTGCTCAGTAGCAGCCGTTTGCCATCGGCACTGAAGGCTTGCGGCAGATCGGTGCGCGAATCACGGGTGAGGCGCACCATCTCGCCGCCGCTGGCGGGTACCACGAACACATCCTCGTTGCCGTAGAGATTGGCGGCAAAGGCGAGCCGTTTGCCATCCGGCGACCAGACCGGCCGCTGGCTCAGGTAGTCGCTGCCGGTGAGCGCGATGGCGGGGCCGCCCTCGGCACTGGCGATAAAAATGCGCCCCTGCCAGGTGAAGGCAAGCTGCTTGCCATCGGGGGAGAGGGCGGGCTCGCGCAGCCAGAGAGCATCGGCGGCGACACTGGCGGGCAGCCAGAGCAGCAGCGGCGAGCACAGTAGTGAAGAGAACAGCAGGGTGGCGAGGCGGCACGAAGAGCGCATGGCATAAACCTGTCGGGGAGTGGAGTGTTATCTTCGCCGATCATTGCCCCGGGTGCCAGCGCGATAATGTTTTGTATCTTGTTGTTTTAACTGTTAATTACCAATGCCAGATGACGGCGCTCAGGGCCGGTGTCGCCGCAGTTGCAAGATATGTTTTACCGGGCATATTGAGTATTGATGGCGATCCAATATCATGGCGCTCGCTCGCCGCTCGGCGGGCATAGTTCAGATGATCTGGTAACAAGAAAAGCCCGCACCAGAGGCTTGTCGAGGGATGGAATGAGAGCCGTATTACTGTGTTTGTTGGGGCTTTGGCCCGCACTGAGTTTTGCCAACCTGTCTGCCGACATGGTGATAGTCAAGAAGTCGACCTATAGCCTGACCCTGATGAAGGATGGCAAAGAGGTGAAACGCTACTGGATTGCACTGGGCCCGGCGCCCAAGGGGCACAAGCAGCAGGAAGGGGATCAGCGTACGCCGGAAGGGCGCTACACCCTCGACTACAAGAAGACCAATTCCGGCTACTACAAAGCCATCCATATCAACTACCCGAACCTTGATGACATCAAGCGAGCCAATGAGTTGGGTGTACGTCCGGGTGGCATGATCATGATCCACGGCCAGCGCAACAGCATTGGCAACCGCAGGGTTCAGCCCTCCAACTGGACCAACGGCTGCATCGCCATGCTCAACCACGAGCTGGACGAGGTGTGGAGCGCCATCGAACCGGGCACGCCCATCATCATCGAGCCCTGATCCGCACAACGGGGGCCTTGTCGGCAGACAAGGCCCCCGTTCTGTTTGGGGCGTGATCGTTTCTTGTGGATGTCTTTTTGGGACATTCGTATTGTTGTGAATGTCACTTCAAAAAAAGCCTGCAAACGGTGAGGATATGGGCTCTGTCCGTGAAGGAGTGTCCCATGTCTTTGACCGAAACCTGTCAGCGCATTGTGCGCGATCCCCATCTCTCTGCAGCCCAGAAGAGCCATGCACTGGCGCTGGCCGCCGAGAATGCGTTGCCCTACCCCGACCTGCCTGCTGCAGTCGCCGAGGCGATGGAGCAGGGATTTATCTGCGACATGTTCGAAGGGCATGCCCCCTATAAGCCGCGCTATGTGCTGCCGGACTATGAAAAATTTCTGAGTCAGGGCTCTGCCTGGCTGGAGCTGGCGCCGCCGCAGGATTTCGACGAGGCGCTCAACGCCCTGCGCATCCTCTATCACCATGTCCCCTCCGTCACCGGCATGCCGGTCTGGCTGGGGCGGCTCGACCATCTGCTGCTGCCGTTTGTCGGCGAACTGGATGACGAGACCCTCTATCGCAAGCTGAAGGGGTTTTGGGTCTATCTGGACAGGGTGCTGCCGGACGCCTTCATGCACGTCAACATCGGGCCGGATGACAACCGCATCTGCCGCCTGATCCTGCGCATCGACAACGAGCTCAAGCAGGTGGCGCCGAACCTCACCTTCTTCCACGATCCCGAGCAGACCCCGGACAGCCTGCTGCTGCAGGCGGTGAAGAACATCGCCGAGTGCAGCAAGCCGCACATCGCCAACTACCCGATCCACCGCGATACCTTCGACGCCCGCGGCTTTGGCATCGTCAGCTGCTACAACGCCCTGCCACAGGCGGGTGGCGCCAATACCCTGGTGCGCATCTCCCTCAAGCGGGTCGCCGAGCAGTGTCAGGGGATCGATGATTTCCTCGGCTGCCTGCTGCCCCACTACTGCCGCCTGGTCTCCCAGTTGATCGACGCGCGCGCCGCTTTCCTCCATGATGAGTCAGGTTTCTTCGACAGCTTCCTGGTGAAAGAGGGGCTGCTGGATGAGGATCGTTTCGTCCCCATGTTCGGCATCTACGGTATGGCGGAAGCGGTCAATATCCTGATGGATAAAGAGAATCTGCCGGATCGTTACGGCCACGGCGAGGAGGCGAACCAGCTTGGCTATCGCATCTCGGCCCAGCTTTCCGCCTTTGTGACCAGCACCCCGCAAACCCATGCCTGGGGTGGTCATGCGCTGCTTCACTCACAGGGTGGCCTCAGCATCGATGTGGCTGTCACCCCCGGGGTGCGCATCCCCTACGGGCAGGAACCGGATCCCGCCAGCCATGTGCTGGCGCTGGCGCCGCACCACACTTATTACCACTCGGGGATCAGCGAGATCCTGACGCTGGATCCCACCATCCGCCAGAACCCGCAGGCACTGCTGCAGCTCTGCAAAGGGGCGCTCGCCATCGGCATGCGCGAGTTCACCGCCAACGTGGCCGACAGCGATCTGGTACGGGTAACCGGCTACATGATCCGCAAGAGCGACGTGGCCCGCTTCGCAGAAGAAGGGTCGCGGTTGCAGACCACCTGTCTCGGTGCCGAGGCGAGTGAAGTGACCGCCATCCGTCAGCGGGCACCGCGAGTGGTCGCCCACGAATCGACCATCTGCGAGTATTGAGTTCGCACCGATGGCTGATGTTTTGCCAACACGCAGCGCCCTGGTGAGCAGGGTGCTGCCGTTCTCCTGTGTTGACGGGCCGGGCAACCGGCTGGTGCTGTTTCTGCAGGGCTGCAACTTCCGCTGTCCCGGCTGCCACAACCCCCACACCATAGGGCTGTGCGACGATTGCGGCGACTGCCTTGCAGTCTGCCCGAGCGGCGCCCTCACCCTTGCTGAGGGCCGCCCTGGCAAACGCAACGTGCGCTGGCAGGCGGCGCTCTGCACCGATTGCGATGCTTGTCTGGATGCCTGCCCCCGCAGCGCCAATCCCAAGACCGCCACCATGACGGTGGCCGAGGTGCTGGCCCTGCTGCGTCGCTACGGCCCGCTGCTCAGCGGGATTACCGTCTCCGGCGGCGAGGCGACCACCCAGCTTCCCTTCGTGGTTGCGCTGTTTGCCGCCATCAAGGCCGCCCCGGATCTGGCCCATCTCGGCTGTCTGCTCGACAGCAACGGTTCGCTGGCCGAAACCGGCTGGCAGCGTCTGTTGCCGGTGCTTGACGGCGTCATGCTCGATCTCAAGGGGTGGCGCGACTCGGTGCATCACTCGCTGACCGGTTATGGTCGCGAGCGGGTGCTGGGGTCGCTGGTGCTGCTGGCACGCCACGGCAAGCTGACCGAACTGCGGCTGCTCCATGTGCCGGGCAAGAGCGATTTTCTGGATGCGAGTGGTGAGCTGGACGCGGATCTCGCCGCGTTTCTGCAACAGCTTGGGCCTGTGCCCATTCGCCTCAACGGCTTTCGCCACCACGGAGTCCGTGGGGAGGCGGCGCAATGGCCAGAGGCCAGTCAAACCGAGCTGGAACTGCTGGCCAGCCGCTTGCGCGCAGCAGGATTGGGGCCGGTCTCACTGCCTGCCCTGATGCGCTGAGTGGCTGCGTCATCCGGTGACCGTTATGGCGTGAGGTGTGGCATGGAAAGGCCGCAACTGTGATTTCTGTCTATTGGAGGGGGCGAGAACGGCGGCTAGAATAATGGCCATCTTCTTCCCCCTCAATGACAGATAATCATGAGTGAAAGCAAGGCGTTATATCGGGTTCAGTTTATTTGCCACAGCGAGCGCTACGAAGTGTATGTGCGCGAAGTCAATCAGGGCTCGCTGTTCGGTTTTATCGAGATTGCCGACTTTGTCTGGGACAACCACACGGCGCTTATCGTCGATCCCGGCCACGAGAAGCTAAAGAGCGAATTTGCCGATGTGCGCCACACCCTGATCCCCATGCATCAGGTGCTGCGCATCGATCAGGTCAGAAAGCAGGGGGCGGCTCGCATCACGGAGCTGGGCAGCAACGTCGCCTCCTTCCCCAGCCCCATCTATACCAAACGCCCCTGATCCCTCATTGCCGTTGATGTTTCGCCGCGGCGAAACATCAACCTCTCCTCTCTGTCGCCCGGCTCAGGGCTCAATCAATTCGCGACCCAGTTGCAGGATCCGCTGGCGGAACCAGTGGCGGGCTGAGCCATCACCGGCCGGGCCATACCAGACCAGACTGTGACTCACCTTGCCGTAATCGAACGGTGCCGGACGCATCACCAGATCCGGCTGACTGGCCATGCAGGCCGCCCAGCCACCGATGGCGGTGAGGATCAGATCGGTCTGGGGTAGCAGGGCTGCTGCGCTGGCAAAATCGGGCAGGGTGGCGCCAATCTGGCGACGTACCTGCTGCTGGGCCAGGCTCTGCTCGAAGAAGGGGTTGGCCAGCTCCGGATCCCGGATGGCGATATGGCGCCAGCTCAGGTAGGCATCGAGATCCCAGGGGCGCGTTAGCGCCGGGTGATCTTTGCGCAGCAGGCAGACCAGTTTTTCTTCCCGCAGGGTCTCCCACACCAGCCCGGGCTGGCGCGGCAAGGGTTGGCTCTGGTCATGGGGCAGGATCACGAAGTCGAGTTTGCCCGCCGCCAGTGCCTCCAGCCCCTGCTCATCCTTGTTCCAGATCTCCGGCACCATGCCCGGCACCTCCTGCATCAGCTGGCCCAGAATGGGGCCCACCGGCCAGGTCATCACGCTCTCGCGCAACCCCAGTCGCAAGCTGCCCTGCCACTGCTGGGGGTTGAAGGCGTTCTGGCGAGTGAGACCGTTAAGCTCCCCCAGCAGCCGGTGCAGGGTGGGAGCCAGTCGCTCGGCCATAGGAGTGAGCAGCAGCTGGTTACCCTGGCGATAGAGCAGTTGATCCCCCAGCAGATCCCGCAGCTGGTTGAGGGTCTTGCTGACGGTGGAAGGGGTAGTGCAGAGCCGCTCGGCGGTGCGGGTGACGCTCTGGTTGTCGAGCAGCAGATGCAGGGTGACCAGATGGCGACCTCCCAGCCGAGAGAGAGCGATCAGATCCATAGTGGCTCCTGAAGTGGATAAAGATAAGCGGATGAAGATAAACAGGCTCGGGATCAGGGCGATGCAGCGTGACCCGCTGGCATTCTCTCACAGCCGGGGGAGGGTGAGCAGACCTCTCAAGAGGTGACTGCGAACGCAACAGACAAAAAAAGCCCCGCGTGAGCGGGGCTGAAGCGGATTAGCCCTTGAGCACCGCGGCCATGGCGTCGGCCACGTAGTCGACGTTGCGGCTGTTGAGGCCCGCCACGCACATGCGACCGGAGCGCACCAGATAGACGGCGAACTCCTCGCGCAGGCGATCAACTTGCTCCGGCGTGAAGCCGGTGTAGCTGAACATGCCGCGCTGGTTGATGAAGTAGCTGAAATCACGGCCCGGCACCTTGGCGCTCAGCACCTCGAACAGCTTCTGGCGCATGGCCTTGATGCGGGTACGCATCCCGGTCACCTCATCAACCCACAGGGCGTGCAGCTCCGGCTGGCTCATCACCGCCGCGGTGATCTGGCCACCGTGAGTGGGCGGGCTGGAGTAGTTGCGACGCACGGTGGCCTTCATCTGGCCCAGTACCCGGCTTGCCTCTTCGGCATCTTTGCAGATGACCGACAGGCCGCCGCAGCGCTCGCCATAGAAGGAGAGGTTCTTGGAAAACGAGTTGCTGACGAAGAAGCTGACGCCGGCGGCCACCATGGCGCGAATGGCGTAGGCATCCTCTTCCAGCCCGTCACCGAAGCCCTGATAGGCGATGTCCATGAAAGGAATGAGATTCTTCTCGACCACCAGCGCGATCACCCGATCCCACTGGGCGCGGGAGAGATCCACCCCGGTCGGGTTGTGGCAGCAGGGGTGCAGCAGCACGATGCTTTTTGCTGGCAGGGCGCTCAGGCAGTCGATCATTGCATCGAACTGTACGCCGCCGGTGGCCGCATCGTAGTAGGGGTAGTCGTGCACCTTGATGCCGGCCCCCTCGAACATCGCCTTGTGGTTGTCCCAAGTGGGATTGCTGACCCACACCTCGGAGGTCGGGAAGTAGCGCTTGAGCAGATCGGCACCGATCTTCAGGGCGCCGGAGCCGCCGATGGTCTGGATGGTGGCGATACGTCCCGCCTTGACCGCTTCATGGTCGGCACCGAACAGCAGGTGCTGCACCGCAGTGCGGTAGTTGGCTGCACCCTCCATCGGCTGGTAGGGACGCGGCGCCGGGGCGGCAGCGCGCTGCGCTTCGGCCTGCTGCACCGACGGTAGCAGCGGAATGCGGCCCTGCTCATCGTAATAGAGGCCGATCCCCAGGTTCACCTTCTGCTCGCGGGTGTCTTTGTGGAAGGTCTCGACCAGGGTCAGGATGGGGTCGCCAGCATAGGCATCGACGTGTTCAAACATGGGGGGTCCTTGAAATTGACTGTCCAGTAAAACCGGCGGTCAGCCGGGCTGGACATCATGGCGTAATCCCCATTACGCCTCAAGCAGTTCGCATGCCGGAGCGTATATGCAGACAGTGTTCAGTTCGTTGGCACCTGCGGTGTAATGGAATTTGGAACCCAAGAATGGGAGTAAAGTGAGGCTCACTGTTGTTTTTAGTAATAAAATGAACAAAAAATCATTTTTGAATCATATATCCAATAACTAGCATTACATAGGTATGTAATGCTGTATGCAAAACACTCATAAAGATATTTAACTGACCACATGCTATGCTGCGGGGCTAAATAACTTTGTTATCAATTTGGAAGTTGTGCCCTAGCCGCAATAGTCCGGTTTGGTGGCGACAGGTAGACCGGTTTCAATGACGCGACATACATCTTCAGACTCTCTTTCTCCCCCTACCTGGAACTGGCTTGGGTTGGGTGGCTGGAACCTCTATTTTCTGGGCAAGCTGGCGCTGTTGTGGGGGGGATATCTCAATTTCCACCCGCTGGCCAATCTGGTCTTTGCTGCATTTCTGCTCTTTCCGTTTCCGTATCGGTTGGTGCGAAGGGCACGGACATTCATTGCCCTGCCGGTGGGGCTCGGGCTTCTCTATCACGATACCTGGCTACCGGGGATAGAGAGCATTCTCAGTCAAGGTGGGCAAGTTTTCGCCTTTACTGCCGGTTACTGGCTAGAGTTGCTGGGACGTTTCATTAATTGGGAAATGGTTGGTGTTGGTTTTGTCATGCTGACCATGTATCTGTTTTTGGCTCAGTGGTTACGGTTTACACCCTGGGTGCTGGCTGCGCTGCTCTGGCTATGGCTCTCCCCCCAGTTGTCGAGTGTGCTACCGGAAACGAATGCGCCAGCATCAAGCGTGGCTACCCAGCCAGTGAAAAGGGTCGTTGAGAATGAATCAGGGGCGGCAGAGCTGGAGCAGCAGCTTGATCAGAGTGCTCCGCCCACTAGTGCCAACCTCAATGCCTATCTCAATGATTTCTATCTTGAAGAGCGTGGGCGCGAGACGCGGTTTCCGCAACAGTTGCCTGCCAAGGCAACGCCTTTCGATGTGCTTGTCATCAACATCTGCTCGTTGGCCTGGAGTGATGTCGAGGCGAGCGGTCTACAGGAGCATCCGGTTTGGCGGCATTTCGATATGATGTTCGACAGCTTTAATTCTGCCACCTCTTATAGCGGCCCGGCCTCGATTCGTCTGCTGAGGGCCAGTTGTGGTCAGCCGAGTCACCAGGATCTCTATCTGGCTGCCCCCAAACAGTGTCTGTTGCTCGATAATCTGGCTCGACTGGGCTTCGAGAAGCAGGTGGCAATGGATCACTCGGGGACGTTTGGCAATTATCTCAGGGAGTTGCAAGAGCTGGCCGCTCTGGATACGGAGCCCATGAGCAGAGACGGTCTGCCCCATGATTTGGCCTCTTTTGACGGTGAGCCGATCTATCGGGATGATGCCCTGTTTGCTCGCTGGCTGAATGAGCGAGGCCAGAGCCAGGCTGCTCGCAATGCCACCTTCTTTAACCTGATTGCCCTGCATGATGGTAATCGTTATGTCAAAAATCGGCAGATTGCACCTTACAAGGCGAGGCTGAGAACCTTGCTGGATCAACTGGATCACTTCCTCTCCGAGCTGGAGCGCTCCGGGCGCAAGGTGATGGTGGTGGTGGTGCCCGAACATGGCGCTGCCCTCGCCGGTGATCGCATGCAGATGTCAGGTTTACGCGATATTCCCAGCCCTGCTATTACCCGGATTCCTGTCGGCATTGCTTTTATCGGGACTCGCGCAGCCCATGAGCCAACCCGTCATATCGCAGGGGAAAGCAGCTATCTCGCTATTTCCGAACTGGTTGCCAAAACGCTGGGGAGTGACCTGTTTGATGCGCCGACCATCGATTGGGATGGTTTGCTGAACAACCTGCCTAGAACCCCTATGGTGTCGGAAAATCAGGGCACCGTGGTGGTGCATTATCAAGATGGCTATCACATCAAACTGGGACAGGGCGATTGGGTTCCTTATCCTCAATAATCCGGAGTACGGGCATGACGATAGATGAGTTGGTAATCAAGCCGGTACCTTTTGATGTGCCTGTGGAAGGGGATGGGATCACAGATATTGAACTGGTCCAGAAGGCGTTTGGTGTCAGCTTTCAGTATCATGACATCGCTCTGGAAGAGCACCTGGCCGAAGTCCGGTCACGCTTTCCTCTTCTTTCTGAGCTTGATTTAAAGAGGAAAGCGGAGTGATCACCGTCGCATTGCAAGGGATAAGAGGAGGGGTTGGCACGACCTCTATCGTTGCCGGATTGGCGCTGGCTGCTTGGCGGCAGGGCACCAGAGTACTGGCTGTCGATCTTTGTCCTGATAATCAATTGCCGCTGCATTTCGGGAGACCCCATGATGAGGCATGCGGTTGGGGCTTGCTGGCTGATCCGGTCAACTCGTGGCGCTCTGCCATTTATTGCTGGCGACCCGGTCTGGATTTATTGGCACAAGCCGGTGTAGCGGGGCCGCTATCGGTCGACTGGTTGTCAGCGGTGGAGGGATATGATCTGGTATTGCTGGATCTGCCTGCAGGCATGACACCGGTGGCCTCTACCCGATTGCTCACCGTGGTCAATGCCGACGCCAATGCCCACACGCGTTTGTATCGTCATGTTTTTGTTCCGCATGAGGATGTGGTGGTTACGCAGTTTACGAGTCGCCGGGCATTGCAGCAGGATCTGCTCGACCTCTGGGGGGAGGGGGGAATTCCGTTGCTCTCCATCCGTCTGCATCGAGATGAGGCAATGGCAGAGGCCATGGCGGCCAAGTTACCGGTTGGTGAGTACGCCCCTGACAGCCTGATTGCCCATGAGCTGGATGCGTTGGCTCGCTGGTGCCTCAGTCACAGTTGTGAGTCGTCATGCTAGCTGCGTTGATGACGCCTTCCGCGATCGGTTGGTTACAACGCAATTATCGGGGCTTGCGAGATGCGGGCTCCTCCCGGTGGGCGGCCTCATCGGTAACGTTGCTGCGGCTTTTGGCGTGGATAGTCTTTCCACTAGAGGGGGCTGCCTGGCAGCGCGTGCGTGCCCACCGAGATATCCTCTATCCGCATGTGACGCACGCTCGCCCAGGCGATCCCCTGCGCTTGCTGCTACAGACGGTTTGGTTGCTGGTCCGCAGGCCTGAACCACGGCCTTTCCGCTGGCCGGCCTGGTGCCTGCGGCTCTGGCAAAAAGGAACTCTGTGGCTGGAGGGGAAGCTGGCGCAATTCGAGCACAGCCAGTTGCGTCAGTCACGCAATGCCGTGGCCGTTGCCAGATGGAAGAGCGTGTTGCTCTGTACCGTGGCTGGGCTGTTGAGTCTGCTCTGTATTACCCAACCTTTTGATCTCTACGCTCAGCTGGTCTTCGTCATCATGTTGGCCATCATGGCGTTCGTATTGCGGGCCGTACCGGGGCGTTACCCCATGCTGATGATGATGGTGCTCTCCCTGACTGTCTCGTGCCGATATATCTGGTGGCGTTATACCTCCACCCTGGACTGGCTTGATCCAATAAGTCTCTTTTGTGGCCTGCTACTGCTTGCGGCGGAGACCTATGCCTGGGTTGTCCTGATCCTGGGTTACTGGCAGACCGCATGGCCACTGAATCGCCCACCCGTCCCTATGCCGGCTGATATTGCCAGTTGGCCTTCAGTTGATCTGATGATCCCCACTTACAACGAGGATCTGGCCATCGTCAAAGGGACTGTTTATGCCTCGCTGGCGCTGGACTGGCCAAAGGACAAACTGACCATCTGGTTGCTTGATGATGGCGGTCGCGAGGAGTTCAGGCAGTTCGCCGAAGAGGTCGGGATCCGCTATGTGGCGCGAGCCACTCACGAGCATGCCAAGGCGGGCAATCTCAACCATGCACTCAAGCTGGCCAGCGGTGAACTGGTGGCCATTTTCGACTGTGACCACCTGCCGACCCGCTCCTTCTTGCAGATGACGGTGGGGTGGTTTTTCAAAGATCCCTCTTTGGGTCTGGTGCAGACTCCCCACCACTTCTTCTCGGCCGATCCCTTTGAACGCAACCTACATCGTTTCCGCAAAATGCCCAATGAAGGCGCCCTCTTCTATGGGTTGGTGCAAGATGGCAACGATATGTGGGACGCCACTTTTTTCTGTGGATCATGTGCGGTGATAAAACGTTCGGCACTGGATGAGATTGGTGGGCTGGCCGTGGAGACGGTGACTGAGGATGCTCATACCTCGCTGCGACTTCATCGTAAGGGATATACCTCTGCCTATATGCGAATTCCCCAGGCTGCTGGACTTGCTACCGAGAGCCTTTCCGCCCATATCGGTCAACGTATTCGCTGGGCGCGCGGCATGGTGCAGATCTTGCGGCTTGACAACCCCTTGTTTGGCAAGGGGATAAGCCTTGGCCAGCGGCTCTGCTACTTCAACGCCATGCTGCACTTTTTGTCCGGCGTTCCGCGGCTGATCTTTCTGACTGCACCACTGGCATTTTTAATCCTCCATGCTTACGTCATCTATGCCCCTGCGGCGGCGATCGCCCTGTACATGTTGCCACACCTGCTCCATAGCGCCCTGACGAACTCCCGGATCCAGGGTAAGGTGCGCCACTCCTTCTGGGGGGAGGTCTATGAGACCGTGCTGGCCTGGTATATTGCGCGGCCAACCACAGTCGCTCTGTTTGCTCCTCACCGTGGCAAGTTCAACGTGACGGAAAAAGGGGGATTGACGGAGGAGGTCTATCTCGATCTGGAGGTTTCGCGCCCCTATCTGATTCTGGTATTGCTCAATATCTGTGGTTTGGTATTCGGGATTTGGCGAATTATGGCGGGGCCTGCAGATGAGATCCCTACCCTGATTCTGAGCATGCTATGGGCGCTCTATAACATGACTATCTTGGGGGGCGCATTGGCTGTCGCATTCGAATCACGCCAAGTGCGTAGCAATCCCAGGGTGGAGATGGCGATGCCAGCAGCCATCAAGCTTGCCAATGGCCATCTTTATCCCTGCACTCTCAGTGATTACTCAAATGGAGGTGTTGGAGTGCGTCTTGATGCCACCTTGTCCCTGGTTGGCAAGGAGCGGGTCTGGCTGTTGTTGCGCTATGGCCGCCGGGAGGCCGCATTTCCTGCGCGGGTGCAACGGGTATTTGGCAGCCGCCTCGGTCTGGAGCTGGAGCCAATGAACAAAGCGCAACATATCGCGTTTATCCAGTGCACTTTTGCCCGTGCAGATACCTGGTCGCTGTGGCAAAAACGGTTGGGCAGCGATCGCCCGCTACACAGTTTTTTCCAGATAGTTCAGCTTGGATGGGGGGCTTATTGGCGTCTGCTGCGCTCCACGCCACTGGCGCCATTCTGCATTCTCAGTGAGAAGCTGGTCTTCTGGCTGCTCTCTTTTGTTCCACGTCGCGTTTCGCCGGATTTTCGGTCCGGGATCTCGACAGCACAGACAGTAAAAGCATGATGAAACCAAAACCTTACCTGCTTGCATTGATCCTGGCGGCCCCCGTGGTATCGGCGGCTGAGATGACGGGGCCGCAGCCTGCGGTGGAGGCACCGGTACGCACCCGGTCAATGACGCTGGAACAGATGGCTGCACAGCCGGGCACGCTCGCTCTGCGCGGCAACTCGCCGGATGGCGTCGCGGATTTCACCGTGCGGCGTGACGAGGTAGTGACTCAGGCCACGCTGGATCTGGACTTTACCCCTTCGCCTTCTCTGCTGCCGCTGATCTCCCAGCTCAAGGTCTATCTCAACGATGAGCTGATGGGGGTTCAGCCGCTTGCCGACAAACAGATGGGACAGCGCAGCCATTCCGTCATGGTACTTGACCCCCGTTACGCAAAAGATTTCAACCGGCTCAAGCTCAATTTCATCGGACATTATCAAAAAGTCTGCGAAAACCCTGCCAGCGATACCCTGTGGCTCAATATCAATCGTGATACCCGACTTAATCTGCAGTTGCAGACCCTGCCGGTGCGCAATGAACTCTCCTTCTTCCCTATGCCGTTTCTCGACACGCGCGATGATGCGCAGCTGGTGTTGCCCATGGTGTTTGCCGGTGCCGTGTCGCTGGAGCAGCAACAAGCCGCGGCTGTACTCGCCTCCTGGTTCGGGGCAAAAGCCAAATGGCGAGGACAGCATTTCCCTGTGCTGATAAACGAGATACCCAAGCGTAATGCCATCATTTTTGCGACCAACGAGACGCGGCCTGATTTTCTGAGTGACTACCCCAAGGTGACAGGGCCGACCATCGACATGGTGAGTTCCCCTGACAATCCTTACGTGAAGTTATTGCTGATACTGGGGCGCAATCAGGATGATTTGCTGATTGCCAGCAAAGCGATCGCTCAGGGCAATGTACTGCTGCGCGGTCAGAGCGTCCAGGTTGAAGAGTTCAAGCCTTTGGCGCCGAGAGTGCCCTATGACGCCCCCAACTGGGTCAGACTGGATCGTCCGGTACGGTTTGCCGAGTTGCTCGACTATCCGGGTCAGCTGCAGGCTAGCGGGCGAGCAATCTGGCCGCTGGATCTCACCGTAAAATTGCCCCCAGATCTCTATCAGCCGGGTGCGAGCGGGATCAAGTTGCAGCTGGATTATCACTACACATCGCCGGTTTTGCGTGATGGCTCCCGGCTGGATGTGAAGGTGAATGATCAGTTGATGAAGTCGTATGCCCTGGAGCCCGACGGGATCAAGGGCAAGCAGTTGCTCACGCTCCCCCTCTGGTTGACCGGCGATGATGAGTCCAGAGCATTGCGAATGCCCGGGCTCAAGAGCGGGCAACCGAATCGTCTCAGTTTCGCCTTCCAATATGGTCAGCAGTTTATGGGCGGGCACGAGGATGGGCGCTGCGATCTGCTGCTATCACCGGCTCATCAGGTACGGATTGATGAGAACTCGACGCTCGACTTTACCGGCTATCGCCATCTGATCGAGATGCCCAACCTCAAAGCCTTCTCTGGCGCGGGGTTCCCGTTCAGCAGGCTGGCTGATCTATCAGAGACTCAGATAGTCATGCCAGTTAAACCATCTACCGAGCAGATAACTACTCTGCTCGATACTCTCGGTGCTCTCGGTGCTGAAACCGGTTATCCGGCCCTGGCGGTTAGCCTCGCCAATGACTGGCAGCAGGTGCGGGATGCAGATCTTGATACTTTGCTGATCGGCGAGTTGCCTGCCGAGTTTCGTCACGATGTCGAGCCGGATGCGATGCTCGCATCCCTCCAGAGTTGGGTTAACCAGCCACGGCGTGAGTTTCGTTCGGTTGATACCTCATCCGGTAGCGACCGCCAGCCAGAGGCTCGGGTTGGCATGAGCGGTAATCGCGCAATTGCAGTGGTGCTTGGTTTGCAATCGCCGACTCATCCGCAACGCAGCCTGGTGGCGTTGTTGGCTGATGGTGCTGCAGGCACCAAATTGCTGAACGATACGATGAAAGCCCCTTCGCTGCGGTCTCAGGTCGAGGGATCCGTTGCGATTATTCGGGAGTCCGGGGTAACGGCGCTGGATGTGGGCGAGCGCTACGAAGTGGGTTATCTCCCTTGGTGGGAGCGCTTGTGGCATATGCTGGCCGATCATCCGGTGCGATTGGCCGGGATCACCCTGCTCAGCATGCTGTTGCTGGGATGGGGTCTCAGGTTGCTGTTGGCCGGGATCAGTCGTCATCGTTTGAAGGAAGAGTAAGAGATGAGAAAAATGATCCGACAGATCGCGGTACTGCTGCTCTGCTGCGCGAGTGCAATCCCGGTACGAGCCGCTTGTGACTGGCCAGAGTGGGAGCAGTTCAAGCGGGATTACATAACTGCCGAGGGGCGGGTAATTGATCCGTCAGATGCGCGCCGCATCACCACCTCGGAAGGGCAGAGCTATGCGCTCTTTTTCTCGTTGGTCAATGATGATCGGGAGACGTTCGAGCAGGTGCTGAACTGGACCGAGCGTGAACTGGCAAAAGGCGATCTGACCGGTTTTTTGCCTGCATGGCTATGGGGAAAACAGGGAGACAAGTGGGGCATTCTGGATGCCAATAGTGCGGCTGATTCGGATCTCTGGATCGCCTACAGCCTGCTGGAAGCTGGGCGTCTGTGGCAGAACCACAGCTATGAATCCATCGGTACCATGTTGCTACGTCGTATCGCTCGTGAAGAGGTGGCTCGCGTGCCCGGATTGGGGCTGGTACTGTTGCCGGGACCCAGGGGGTTTGCTACAGAGCAGCGTTGGACGCTCAACCCCGCTTATGTGCCCCCCCAGTTACTGGCTCGCGTCGCTGGCATGCAGGGGCCGTGGCAAGAGATGCACAAACAGTGGCCTGCCATATTGATGGCCAGTTCGCCCAATGGATTCGCCCCCGACTGGGTCGATTGGCAGCCGCCGAAAGGTTGGGTGAGCAACGATAAACATGGCGGGCGTGGCAGCTATGATGCTATCCGGGTCTATCTCTGGCTCGGCATGCTCAGCACTGACGATCCGGTGAAGCAACAACTGGTGGCTCACTTTGCTCCCATACAAGCCTATGTCAACCGTACCGGCCTGGTTCCGGAGCAAATAGATACCGCTACCGGCAAGGTCGAGGGGCAGGATGCAGGCGGTTTTGCCGCTGCCTTGCTCCCACTGATGCAAGGAGAGCCGGCACTGGATGCACTGCGTGCGCAAGTAGGCCAGCGGGGCTGGGATGCCCATGCCTACTATGGCAGCGTGTTGACGCTGTTTGGGGCTGGTTGGGATCAGGGTCGTTATCGCTTTGCGGCAAATGGCAATCTGATCCCCCGCTGGAGTAAATCATGTCTTCAGCCAGAGTAACTGCGGGTTGTCTGGTTCTAGGCTTGCTGATGGCTGGCAACGCCTGCTCTGCGGTGGAGCCTGTCAGCTGGCTGCTGGAGCAGGTGCGACTCGGAGAGGCGACCCATAATGAGGCGCTGATCAGCAATTCGCTCTATTCACTTTCCCTTGTTGAGCCGAATCACCCTGATCTGCTGGCAGCCAGAGCGCGTCAGGCGCTGCGCCTCGGTAAGCAGGCGGATGCCCGACAGGCGCTGGCACAACTGGCCGATGTGGCACCGGATTCGAGCCAGTACCGACAGGTCATGGCTGCGTTGGCACTCGATGCTCCCGCGCTGCGTCAACAGTTGCAGCAGGCTCGCGTACTGGCCAGCGCGGGACGCTTGCAGGAGGCGCAAGGTGAATACCGGAAGCTGTTTGGCGCAGATGGGCCACCGACACTGGATCTGGCAGTGGAGTATGCGCTGCTTGAGGCCCGCATGCCTGCTACGCGTCAGACCGCAATGGCTACGTTGTGGGACCTTGAGAGACGCTATCCCGGACACGCACCCTTGCGAGTCGGTTTAGTGAGAAACCTGTTGCAGGATGGCCGCCAGCAAGAGGCCGTGGCACTCTTGAAACGTATGGCTCTTCATCCTGACAGCCGTGATGCTGCCGCTTCCCTCTGGCTCGATGCGATCCGCGAGATGCCGGTCGGCAATGCGAGTATGGATGCCCTGCGGCAATTTATCGTAACGTTTGGTGCTGACAGTGGTGTGGATGATGCCCTCGCGCTGCTTGATACGCAGGAGCAGCAGTGGGCATCACCGGCCTTTCGCCAGCGTCAGCAGGTGTTGGCGCGCAGCCAGGCAGGAAAGGCTTCGATACGGGAAATCAGGGCCGCACTGGCGGCTAATCCAGATGCTCAGGAGTTGAAAGGGGCGCTCGCCGAAGCCTACTCACGGGATAACCGACGAGCAGAGGCCGTAGCCCTGCTGGAGCAGCTGTTGCGGCAGCCTGATGTAGCCGGACGATCAAAGTGGGAAAGTTTGCTGGCGACCAACCGCTACTGGTTATTGCTGGAGCGCGCTGACAAGGCAGTCAGCACAGGGCGGTGGGACGATGCTATCAGTCTGTACCATCAAGCAACTCGGCTGAATCCGCAGGAGGCCGAGGGCTGGCTCGGGATGGGCGATGCAGAGCACGCTCGACAACAAGATAAAGAGGCTGAGCGGGCTTATCGCAAAGTGCTCTCATTGGCCCCAGGCAATGAGCGGGCGTTGGGGCGCTTGTTTGAGCTGTATCTGGAGCAGGATCCAGCCAAAGCACTGGCACTGGTCAAAGAGAGTCGCTCTCCCCGCCTGCAGGCACAAGCTGCGCAGCTCAAGGCAAAGCAGTTGGAGGAGGAGGCCGACATGCTGGCTCTGGCCGGCAAGTGGCCGCAGGCAGTGGCAAGCCGACAGGAGGCATTGCGCTTGCGGCCTGATGATGTCTGGTTGGCTTACCGGCTGGCAGGGGATTTGACTCATATCGATAATGGCCAGGCGGGTGAGCAGTTACTGCAGCAACGTCTTGCGGTTGCCCCTCGGGACCGTTCATTGCGTTATGCCACTGCACTCTATCTTTCCGGGCAAGACCGGGTATCCCAGGCTCGCTCACTGTTGGCGGTAGAGCCTGCAGATCGCTGGACGGATGATATGCGAGAGCTGGACAGTCGCCTTGCTCGCAGGGAGTTGGTCGCACGTGCCACGCAACTTCGCGAGCAGGGTGATGAAAGCGCAGCCGAACGTCTGTTGCAACCTCTGTTGCCTGATGAGGATATTGCTCTGTTGTTGGCGCAGTGGGCGACTCTTCGTGGTGCGCTGACGCAGGCAGAGCACCTCTATCAGGTCATTCTGGCCAGATATCCTCAGCATCCCGATGCGCGTCTTGGTATGGCTGAGCTGGCACTGGCCAGAGGCGATCGGCCAGCCGCTCATCGCTGGCTTCCGGCCTGGCCTGATGGCGCGCCATCGTTAGGTAATGTCAATCTCTATCGTCAGGTTGCGAATCTCGAACAGCAGCTGGGAGAGAGCGAACGTGCGCAAGAGATTTTTGCTACCTACACACCGCTTGTCGCCGGATTACCTCCGTCCCAGGAAACCGCGCTTTTCTGGCGCGATGCGGCTCGCCAGCGTTTTGCCAGCGGGGACCGTGAGGAAGCTCTGGCACTGGATAGAAAGGCCTTGCTGGCTGGCGGCGTGACTTCCCGAGAGGATGTGTCTGATGAGGTGCTAAGCGAGCAGGCAAGCAGCAAAAGTGATGACGGTTGGCTGGTCTCCAGCCTGCGTAGCGATCTGGCTCGACACTATCGCCAGAATCAGACCACCTTCTCGTTCGATAGTGATTATTGGGGCTCCAGTGGTACGCCGGGCGTGTCAAATCTGCGCGCCCTTACCCAGATGTTGCAACTTGATACACCTCTGGCTGATGGTACCTTTTTTAGCCGGCTTGAGCTGGTCGAGATGGATGCGGGCTCCTTGCCTGACGCTCCCTATCAGGAACGGTTTGGCTCCTGTACCGAGGTCAATTGCAGCGGTATGGAGCAGCAGCGCCAGCGGGGAACGACGGTGGCTGCTGGTTGGCATGATGAGCGCTGGTCTTTTGATCTGGGGACAACACCTCTCGGTTTTGAGGTGGTTGACTGGGTCGGAGGGGCTAGCGTGAAAGGGGATTGGCAGCGTATAGGGTGGAATGCAGCGTTATCACGGCGTCCAATCAATAGCTCTCTGCTCTCCTATGCCGGTGTAAGCGACCCTGGCAGCGGGTTGATTTGGGGCGGGGTGCGTGCCAATGGGGTTCGTCTGGACTTAAGCCACGATCAGGGCGGTAATACCGGGTTTTGGGGAAGCGTTCAGCAGCATCTCCTGACGGGAAAGAATGTGCCTGACAACTGGCGAACCCGGCTCATGGGTGGGAGTTATTACAAGCTGGTCAACGAGGATCATCGCCGAGTCAGTGTCGGACTGAGCTCCATGTGGTGGCATTATCAGCAGGATCTGGGCGGTTATACCCTGGGACAGGGAGGGTATTACAGCCCCCAGCGTTACTTCTCGCTGGCGATCCCGGTCAGTTATCGGCAACGGGAGCAGGATTGGTCCTGGGAACTCGGTGGGTCGGTCTCCTGGTCGCAGGCCAGAACCGATGAAAATCGCCGTTATCCCTTGCCCGGTTTGTTGCCCGATGGTTTGCCGGATCAGGATGCTACCGTGGCCGGTGGCAGCAGCAGTGGCATGGGTTATACCCTCAACGCGCTGGTCGAGCACCGGTTGACCGATCACTGGCGCATCGGCGGTCGAGTTGATATCCAGCAGGCGGATGACTATGCCCCCAGCCATGCCACCCTGTTTTTGCGCTACACCTTCAAACCGTGGCGGGGGGATCTCGATATGCCGCCACAGCCCCTGACACCTTACGGGGAGTTTGATTGACGAGACGCCCGGCATGTTGCCGGGCGTCTTTGCATTGCGCTACTTCAAATAGGATCGCAGGACGCTGACCACCTGATCCAGATCCTCCAGCCGCTCGGCCGGGGTGGCATCGGCGGCGCCGAGATGTTCACGCATATGCCCCTCCAGCACCTCCAGCATCAGGCCGTTGACGGCGCCGCGGATGGCGGCGATCTGCTGCAAAATGGCTGCGCAGTCGCTCTCCTGCTCCAGCGCGCTCTCCAGCGCACCGGTCTGTCCCTTGATGCGGCGCACCCGTGCCAGCAGCTTCTTTTTGTCGTGAATGGTGTGGGACATGACGGATCCTCTCGATCAATAAAACTATACTGGGGTATAGTATATTGCATCATCGCTCTCAGGAGAAATCCATGTCATCCCTCGTTCAATCCCACTGCCATCAACCCGTCATCCACGAGGGCAATCCGCTGGCCGAACAGAAGACCCGCTGGGCCGTGCTGCTCACCGTCATCATGATGGTGGCGGAGATCGGCGGCGGCTGGTTCTACAACTCCATGGCGCTGCTGGCGGATGGCTGGCACATGAGCTCCCACGCGCTGGCGCTCGGTCTCTCGGTGCTGGCCTATCGCGCTGCCCGCCACTTTGCTCGCGACCACAGATTCAGCTTCGGCACCTGGAAGATCGAGGTACTGGGGGGCTTCACCAGCGCCCTGTTACTGGTGGGGGTGGCCGGGTTGATGCTGTTCGAGTCGGTGTTCCGGCTGCTCGATCCCAGTCCGATCCACTATCAACAGGCGATCGCCATCGCGCTGGTGGGGCTGCTGGTGAACCTCGCCTGTGCCTGGTTGCTCAAGGATGATCACGGCCATCACCACCACGGCCATGGGCATGACCACCATCATGATCATCACGACCACGCTCATCATCATGACCATGATGATCACCACGGCCATCAGGATCTCAACCTGCGCGCTGCTTATATCCACGTGCTGGCGGATGCAGCCACTTCCGTGCTGGCGATCCTGGCGCTGGTGGGGGGCATGCTGTGGGGGGCCGACTGGCTCGATCCGCTGATGGGTATAGTGGGTGCCGGACTGGTGGCGGTATGGGCCTGGGGGCTGCTGCGCGACTCAGGTCGGGTGCTGCTGGATGCCGAGATGGATACCCCGCTGGTGGCGGAGATCCGCGAGGTCATCGCCGAGCTGCAGGATGCCGAGATCCGCGATCTGCACGTCTGGCGGGTGGGGCAGCAGCAGTATGCCTGTGTGCTCTCTTTGCTGATGGTCAATCCGCTGCCGGCGCAGCAGATCCGCGAGCGGCTGGCGATCCATGAAGAGCTGGTGCATGTGACCATCGAGATCGCCAGCGCGTAGGATAAATAGCGGGGGCCGTTGGCCCCCCTGGTTTCAGTGCCGTTGGCTCCCTGATATCAGTGCGGTTGCCCGGTGATCTCCTCCTGGGGCTTGTGTTGCCACACTGCGCCGAGCAGCAGCTTGAGCAGCAGTCCGGGCGGGTTGTCCAGCAGCTTGCCCGACTCCAGCAGCAGCTGGCCATCGGCGCGAAACCCGAGGCTGGCATCGATAGTGCCATCCTCCGAGACCACCTGGATCAGGCCATGAAGGGCGGAGCGCTCACCGGGCTGACAGCGCAGCCGCAATTCGCGGGGTTCCCCCAGCAGGGTGAAGGCGCGGCTCAGCGGGGGCGAGTCTTCATAATCGGGCCAGTTGAAGAAGTGATACTGCTCGGCCAGGGCGCCCGCCTGCTGGCAGAACTGGTCGAACAGCTGCCCGATCGCCTGATACTCCTGATCGAGTCGTTGTGCCTGCTCTTCAATCCGTTTCATTGTTTACTCCTTGTCTATCCACTTGATCAGACATTGCTTTTCTGACCCCGTGACTGCCGTTTTCCAGATATGAGGCCAAATGGCCGCGAGGTCTGTGAGCCGGATCGAAGTTTCAATCTGAAAACGTTATCTTGTTGAAACTGGATGGTTTTTTTGCCCTTCCGCTCACATTTGAATCGATTGCCGCTGATTAATATGGCACCGCCTGGCAATGACCGGGTGCTCGACTATCGAGACTAACTACAGCGGGAATTATAAAAATATGGATATGAAAAAGACCAAAGTGGCGCTGGTAACAGCCTCACTGCTCGCGCTTTTGTCTGGCTGTAATGACAACAGCTCTGATCCCTCCGGTGTGAAACCCGTCCCCCCTACACCGCCTACGCCTGAAGTCACCGATGGGCCTGTCGCCCGTCTGCCCAAGATGGATCCCCCGAAAGAGTTGCTGGTTGCCGGCGACAATCAGGTGGTCATTGCACTGGTGGATACCCAGTCGGCAGCCAAGGGGGCCAAAACTCCCTTTGACAGCCATAGCCTGCATCTGTGGAACAACGACGCCTGCAAGGCAACGGCTGACAGCGGCCTGAATACCGGGTGGGATGACAAGAGCAAGACGCCCGCCACCGCCGACAGCTTTGGTCCAGCCTGGGTCGTGCCGCTCAACAAGGTGGAAGGGTGCATCAACTTTATTGCCCGCAACGGCGATCTGGCGAACCTGACCGGCAGCGACATGAAGGTGATCTTCAGTGAGCACCCGGATCGCACCGTGGCCATTGTCGCGGGCAAGAAAGATCTGTTTGGCAGCCGCGCCGAGGCCTTTACCGCCGCCTTCGGGGTGGCGGGTGCCAGCGCCCATCTGATCGATGGCAATACCCTGATCTGGCAAGGGGGCAAGGACAAGCCCCACGTGCGCCTCTATTACACCGACTCGGGCACTATCAAGGCCAATGCCGATGGGGTGTTCGATTTCCCCTATGTCACTCTGACCGCGACCAGTCTGACTGCCGAGCAGCAGGCCAAATATCCGCACCTCAAGGATGCAGCCGCCTTTGCCCTGCCTGCCGGGAAAGATCTCAAGCCCCTGCTCAAGGGCGAACTGGTGGCTATCGGCACCGATGCCGACGGTATCTTGCAAGGGGCAACCCTGGTACAGAGCGCCGGAGCCCTCGATGCGCTCTATGCCCCCGAGGCGACCAAGCTGAGCTATGGCGCCGTGGTGGAGGGCAACCGGGTGACCTTCCGCCTCTGGGCGCCGACCGCCAAGTCGGTCAAGCTGGCCCTCTACAACGCCAGCCACCAGAAGAGTGGTGAAGTGGCCATGACCTTCGACAGCGCCAGCGGCAGCTGGAGTTACGACGGGGGCAGCGAGCTGGTCGGCCAGTTCTACCGCTACGACATGGAGGTCTACCACCCGCTGAGCCGCAAGGTTGAGCACTACGAGGTGACCGACCCCTACTCCTTGAGTCTGGCGATGAACTCCGAGTTCAGTCAGGTGGTGGATCTCGACGATCCTGCGCTGAAACCGGAAGGGTGGGATAGCCTCAAGGCGCCCCACAGCCAGCAGAACCCTGCCGACATCACCATCTATGAGGCTCATGTTCGTGACCTGACCGGTAACGACGCCTCCACCGATGAAGAGAAGCGCGGCAAGTTTGTCGGCCTCACCCAGCCCGACTCTGTGCCGGTCAACCATCTGAAAGCCCTGGCAAAAAGCGGCGTCAGCCACCTGCACCTGCTGCCGGTGTTCGATATCGCCACCGTCAACGAGGATCCGGCCAAGGTGGCCAATATCGGCGATGACTTCAGCAAGCTCTGTCAGGTCAATCCGGATGTGAAAACATCCAAATTTGGCACCTACTGCGGTGGCGGCCAGACTGTCGGCCAGGTGCTGGATGCTCTCAAGTCAGGCGATGGCAAGGATAATCCGCAGGTGCAGGAGCTCTCCGGCTACCTGCGCGGCGTCGACTCCTTCAACTGGGGTTATGACCCCTACCACTACACCACGCCGGAAGGCTCCTATGCCACCAACGCCGAGGGTACCAAACGTATTCTGGAGTTCCGCGAGATGGTCAAGGCCATCAAGCAGAACATCGGTATGAACGTGGTGATGGACGTGGTCTACAACCATACCAACGAGGCGGGACTGGGGCCCAAGTCGGTGCTCGACAAGATCGTGCCCTGGTACTATCAGCGCCTCAATCCGGAGACCGGCTCGGTCGAGAACTCCACCTGCTGCTCCAACACGGCGCCGGAACACGCCATGTTCGCCAAGCTGATGGATGACTCGCTGGTGACCTGGGCGCGCGACTACAAGATCGACGCCTTCCGCTTCGACCTGATGGGCCACCACCCGAAAGATCAGATGGTGCAGGCACTGGCCGCGGTGAAGAAGGTCAACCCCGAGATGTACTTCTACGGCGAGGGGTGGAACTTCGGCGAGGTTCAGGATGACAAGCGCTTCGTGCAGGCGACCCAGAAGCATCTGGGCGGCACCGGCATCGGCTCTTTCTCCGACCGCTTGCGCGATGCGGTGCGTGGCGGCAGTCCGTTTGATAGTAAAGATGCCATTCGTGAAACCCAGGGCTTTGGCAACGGCGCCTTCATCGATCCTAACGAAATGAGCAAGGTGGAGCTGGCAACAGCCTTGCACCAGTCCGATCTGGTGCGCCTCGGCATGGCGGGCAACCTCAAGGAGTTCGTGCTGACCGACAAGGATGGCATGCCGAAGAAAGGTTCCGAGATCGACTACAACGGTCAGCCTGCCGGTTATGCCCAGGATCCGGTGGAAGTGCAGAACTATGTCGACAAGCACGACAACCAGACCCTGTTCGACAACCTGATCTACAAGGCGCCTGCCGGAGCCGATCTGGTGCGGATGCAGGGGGTTTCGCTGGCGACCGCCATGCTGGGTCAGGGCATTCCCTTCACCCACGCCGGTGTCGAGCTGCTGCGTTCCAAGTCCATGGAACGGGACAGCTATGATTCGGGCGACTGGTATAACCAAGTCGACTACACCCTGGGTGACAACAACTTCGACAAGGGATTGCCGCGCAAGGACAAGGATGGCGACAACTATCCGCTGATCGAGCTGGTGCAGGGCAAGCACGCCAAGCCGGGCTCGGCCGAGATGGCGCAGATGGTGAGCTTCTATCAGGAGCTGGCGGAGCTGCGTAACTCTTCCCGTCTGCTGCGTCTGGGCAGTGGCGCCGAGGTGATCAAGCGGGTCGATTTTCGCAATACTGGCCCGGATCAGGAGCCCGGCCTTATCGTCATGACGGTGGATGATGGCGTCAGTGCCGGGGCAGATCTGGATCCGGCCATCGACGGTCTGGTGGTGATGATCAACGCCAGCAACCAGAGCCAGAGCATCGGCGACTTCCGTGACGGCAACGATCAGCCGATCGATCTGAGCGGTATGGTGCTCAGCAGCAAGCATCGCGCAGTCGGCAGCATCGCTAGCGGCGCCGCCTATGACAACGGCCAGCTGACGCTGGGGGCCTGGTCTGCTGCCGTGTTCGTCAAGCCGCAGTCTGGCGCACAGGGCATAGGTTTGCCGGTCAGCAAGAAGACCGATCTGAGCACGCTGCCACCGTTTGGCAACACCGCCGTTTATCTGAAGGGGTTCCTCGGTGAATGGGGTGAGACCAACCAGATGACCTTCAGTAGCAACTTCATGTATGAATTCACCACGGAAGTACAGGCTGACAAGCTGGGCTCAACCGAGGTGAAGATTGCAGATGCCAGCTGGGGGCCGGTCAACTACGGCAGCTGCAACGCCGGTGACAAGCTGGTGGTCGGCACTCCGCTGACCCTTTGCAAGGGTGGGGATACCGGCAACATCGGGCTCGATCTGGCCAAGGCGGGCAGCTACAAGTTCGTGTTTACCGCCATGAACAAGGACAAGCCCACCCTGAGCGTCAGCTTCACCGAGCCGGTGCAGAGCTGCAAGGTACTGGACACGGTGGCGGGCAATCCGCTCGGCTACAACCTGTTTGTAAAGGGTGAGCTCTCCGGCTGGGCAGCCCAACCCCAGTACCAGCTGAGCTACAAGGGGATGGAAGGCGATCTCGCCATCTATCAGGCGGCGTTCAATTACGCTGGCACCAGTGAGTTCAAGGTCGCCAACGAGGACTGGAGCAAGGAGTACCTGCTCAACGGCGGCGGCGCGTTGAAGGCGGAGACGGGCTACCCGTTCGCCTTCTCCCAGGCCGGCAGTGCCAACAACAGCATCACATTGCCGCAAGGGCTGTGGAGTGTGTTGGTGAAGGTTGACCCGGCTGGCGTCAAGGCAGGTACTGCCGTCATTCAGGAGTGTAGCGTCAAGTAAGCAACCCATTGAGCCTAGGGGATGGCTCGGCGTCCCCGGGTTGAATTCCACCTTGCCAAGGGTGGGATAACTCCGAGAGAGTAAGCAAAGCGCGACTGCCGACCGGCAGGCGCGCTTTTTCTTTGTCGGGTGCGTCGCTTGCATAGAAAGAGAAAAGCCGTCCCGGTTGGGGACGGCTTCTGGGGGATAGGTATTGGCTACCTTGTCCGGATCAGCGCTTGCGCAGCAGCCGCAAGGCGTTGGCGGTCACCAGCGCGGTAGCGCCGGTATCGGCCAGCACCGCAATCCACAGGCCGGTGATGCCGAGCAGACTGGTGACCAGGAAGATGGCCTTCAGTCCCAGTGCCAGCGCGATATTCTGGTGAATATTGGCCAGCGCCGAGCGGGAGAGGCGGATCATCGCGGCGATGCCACCGAGCTGGTTGTGGGTCAGCGCCGCATCAGCGGTCTCCAGCGCTACATCGGTGCCGCCGCCCATGGCGATGCCGATACTGGCCCGCTTCATGGCGGGGGCATCGTTGATGCCATCGCCGATCATGGCGACCTTCCGGGTGCTGGCCAGCTTGGCGATCTCTTCCACCTTGTTCTCCGGCAGCAGACCGGCACGCCAGCCCATGCCCAGCTCGGTGGCGATCGCCTCGGCGGCGTTGGGGTTGTCACCGGTCAGCATGATGCTGTTGAGCCCGAGCCGGTTGAGCTCTTGCAGTGCCGCCGCCGCATCCGGTCGGATCTGATCCCGCAGCGCCAGCAGGGCGACCGGCAGCGCCTGGTCGCCGCTGCTCTGGCAGAGCACTACGACGGTCTTGCCCTGCCGCTCCAGCGTACCAATCCGGGTCTGCTGTTCCGCATTCAGGGTCGCCACCCGGCTCGGCGCCAGCAGTTGCCAAAGGGCGCCGTCGATGCGCCCTTCAACGCCCATGCCCGGCAGGGCACGCAGGTCGCGGGCATCAGCCAGCGTCAGTCCCTGCTCGGTCGCGCTGGCGACCACGGCGCGGGCCAGCGGGTGGTGGGAACCTTGCTCGATGGCAGCCGCCAGCGCCAGCAACTCGGCCTCCGGCTGGCCATTGAGGCTGACCAGTTCGGTCAGTTGTGGCTTGCCCAGCGTCAGGGTGCCGGTCTTGTCAAAGGCGACGGTATCGATATGGGCCAGTCGCTCCAGCGCGGCACCGCCCTTGATCAGCGCCCCCTGACGGGTAGCTGCGGCCAGCGCCGAGGTGACCGCTGCCGGGGTGGAGATGACCAGCGCGCAGGGGCAGCCGATCAGCAGCAGCGCCAGCCCGCGATAGATCCACTCGTCCCAGCTCTGGCCGAAGGCGAGCGGCGGGACAATGACGACCAGCAGGGCGATCAGCATCATGGCCGGGGTGTACCAGCGGCTGAAGCGGTCGATAAAGCGCTCAATGGGGGCGCGCTGACTCTCGGCCTCTTCGATGAGATGCAGGATGCGGTCGATGGCGTTGTTGCCGGGCTCGGAGACCACCTCAAGGCGCAACACCCGATCGGCGGCCAGACTGCCAGCAGGCACCTTGTCACCCTGACGGCGTTCCACCGGAATGGATTCGCCAGTCAGGGCGCTCTCGTCAAACGCACCGAGCTCATTGAGCAGGCGGGCGTCGGCGGCCAAGCGGGCTCCGGGGGCGATTTCGATGATGTCGCCGGGACGCAGCTGATCGGCACCGACCTCTTCCCGCACCTCGCCCTCGGCAGTGGTACGGATGCGCAGCGCCTTGTCAGGCACCAGCGCCATCAGGGCGGTCACCCCGGCACGGGCGCGGCCGGCGGCGTAGGCCTCCAGATGTTCCCCCAGCATAAAGAGCAGCAGCACCATGGCTGCCTCGGCGGTTTCACCGAGGAAAAGGGCGCCCAGGGCGGCGACCGTCATCAGGGTCTCGATGGCGAAGGGTGAACCGCTTTTGGTCAGCGCCCACGCCTTGCGGGAGATAGGCCACAGACCCCACAGGGTCGCCAGAGTAAACAGCGGCTGACCGATTTCGCTCGGCAGCAGGGCTGCGACCAGCATCAGACCCGCCAGTGATAAGGGTTGCCAGTATTTGGCCAAAAAGTTGCCGAGATCTTTGCCAAACAGATTGCCCAACAGGGTCGGTTGTGAAGCTTGCTCGCGGCCAGCGGCCTGCTTGCCAGCGCTTTCCCCCTTGAGCTGGAAACCGGCGGCCAGCACGGCGGCGGTGACGGGATCGGGAGAGAGGCCGGGGGCCAGATCCACCACCAGCTTCTCGGTGGCAAACAGCACGCGCGCCTGCAGCACGCCGCTCACCCGGCTGACGGCGGTCTCTATCTTGCGAGCGCAGCTGGGGCAATCCATCCCCAGCACCTGCCAGCTGTGGCGGCTGTTGCCTTGCTCTGGCGCAACCAGCGGGTCGGCAGGTGGCATATCGTGCTGATGTTCATGTTCATGTTCATGATCGTGATCGTGAGCTGGCGATAAGGGGGCACTGCAGCACGGCTGATCGTGGCAACTTCCTCGGGGAGGCTCTTCATCCCCAGGTGATTCATTGCCATCACGGGATGCGTGCTCATGAGGCGATGTGGCTGAACAGCCACTGACGGGCGTGGTGTTGTCGCAGCAGTGGCTATCGTGGTGATGTTCATTCTGGCCGGATACAGCCTTGCTGACGGCCTTGATGGGGGCGGCGTGCTGATGATTGCAGCAGGATTTGCTCATGATGAGTCCCTCTTGATGGATCCCGCCCCTGCGAGATCCCTGATTACTGAGGGGGAGTCTAAACCTTGGTGTTAAGTCCAAGGTCAACCCCTTTTATTCCCCTGATGTTGTCGGGTGTTTGTGAGGACGTGACAGGCTTATACTGGGGCACAGATTTTTACTACACCAATAAAAAGGACATAACACATGAGCAACACAGTCACTCTGCAAGGCAATCCGGTTTCCGTCGCGGGTCACTTCCCGGTCGCCGGTGAGCAAGCCAAGCCCTTCTCCCTGGTTGCCAAGGATCTGTCCGACCTGACCCTGGCGGCCTACGCCGGTCAGCGCAAGATCCTGAACATCTTCCCGAGCGTCGATACCCCGACTTGTGCCACCTCAGTGCGCAAATTCAACGAACAGGCCAGCGCGCTGGAGAACACTGTTGTGCTGTGCATCTCCGCCGATCTGCCGTTCGCCCAGTCCCGCTTCTGCGGCGCCGAAGGTCTGGACAAGGTGGTGACCCTCTCCACCCTGCGTGGTGCTGCCTTCCTGCAGGACTACGGCGTGGCCTTCTCCTCCGGTCCGCTGGTGGGCCTGGCCGCCCGCGCCATCGTGGTGCTGGATGCAGACAACAAGGTACTGCACAGCGAGCTGGTGGCCGAAGTGGCCGACGAGCCGAACTACGCCGCCGCGCTGGCCGTGCTGTAAGGCTGCAAGCCATAAAAAATCCCGCTTCGGCGGGATTTTTTATGGGCGACATTCGCGATTCAGGGGGATTTGACGGCCTGTGGTAGTGGCTCTGAATGCGGTTGCCACTGCACATAGGGGATATGCAGCTTGCTGTAGATCTCGCTCAGCTTGCCCGAGGTGGCAAGCTTGTCGATCGCCTCGCCAAGGAAGCTGTCCATCTCGTCGCCAGCGGTTCCCTTGGCAATGATGAAGACATCCTCGAAGTCGCCGAAATGCTCCCGATGGATATTGGTCAGTTGCAGCTGGCGCAGCATCAGGTCCGCCTCCTCCTGCGCCCAGATAAAGGCGTCGATGCGACCACGGGAGAGCTTGCGCAGGGATTGTTCGATGCTCATGGATCGCTGGAGCGGGATAGGCAGAAACCCCGGGGTTGCTTCAATCAGCAGATCCCGCTTGGTGGGCACGATGCCGTAGGCCATGTCGGTGGTGACGGGGTAAGCCGTGTTGCTGTAGATGATATGGGTGACTTTGCCAAAGCTGCGGGTGCTGAAGCGATAGGGCAGCATCTCGGCATCCTGCAGATTGCGGATGGCGGGCAGACTGAAATCCGCTTTGCCGGCAATCACCCCCGCCATGGCGCGGGCGATGGGGTAGATGGTGATCTTGATGGTCACATCGGGGTAGAGATCATCGATGGCGTACACCAGATCGACGAAGGGGCCGGTCTTGTCGGCATTGATCAGCCCCGGCAGCTCGCCAAGGTGGGCATTGAGAACGCGCACAGGTTTGGGTTGCTCTGTACCCTTGTCGCTCGCCGTCGTTTGCGACAGGCCGAGCGTCGCGCTGCCGAGCAGGGCAGCCACGAGCAGCAGGAGGGGGAGGTGTCTGGTCATGGCGGGTCTCTCTTGGCAAGGTGTCAGGTGAAGTGTAGTCAGCCTGCCGCCCGCACCGTGCGGTCGGCCCATGGTGGATAGGGTTTTACTTCTCTCCCCCCGCTCACTAGACTTCGCCTCCCACTTCTTTGTTGACGTAGCGCCATGACCTTTAGCGAACTAGCCCTCCATCCCGCCCTGTTGGCCTCTTTACCCGCCACCTTGCAGACGCCGACCCGCATCCAGCAGCTGGCCATTCCGGCGGTACTGGCGGGGCAGGATCTGCTGGCACTGGCCCAGACCGGCAGCGGTAAGACCTTGGCGTTTGGCTTGCCGCTGTTGCAGCGGCTGGATCCCGCTTCCAGTCTGGTGCAGGGGCTGGTGCTGGTGCCGACCCGCGAGCTGGCGATTCAGGTCACTGCTGCGCTAAAAGAGGGCGCCGAGGCGTTGGGGCTGCGCATCGTTACCCTCTGTGGCGGTGTGCCTCAGGAGCGGCAGCAGGCCGAACTGGCGCTGGGGCCACAGCTGCTGGTGGCGACGCCGGGGCGGCTGCGGGATCTGCTGACCCAGCAACTGCTGGGGCTGGATGGCCTGCAATTGCTGGTGCTGGATGAGGCGGATCGTCTGCTGGAGATGGGCTTTGCTCCTGACATCAAGGCGCTGCTCAGCTTTATTCCGGCGGATCGCCAGACCCTGCTCTTCTCCGCCACCTTGCCTGCCGAGCTGGAGGCGCTGGCCAACGGCCTGCTGTGCGAGCCAACCCGTATCGAGGCTAACCCCCTCAACAGCGTGGTGAACGAGATCGAAGAGCGACTCTATCTGGTCAACAAGAGCAGCAAGGTGCCGGCGCTCATCAGCTTGCTCAAGGAGCAGGCGTGGCCGCAGGTGCTGGTCTTTATCAGTGCGCGGGATGATGCCGACGGGGTTGCCAGAAAGCTGGCCAAGGCGGGCATTGCGGTGGCCGCCCTCCATGGCGAGAAGGAGCAGGCGGTGCGCGAGCAGGCGCTCAATGATTTCAAGGAGGATCGGGTGAGGGTGCTGGTCGCCACTGACCTGATGGCGCGCGGCATTCATGTGGAGGCGCTGCCGGTGGTGATCAATCTGGATTTGCCCGCCAGTGCCCCTGTCTATGTACACCGCATTGGCCGGACAGCCCGGGCTGGCCGTGAAGGGCTGGCCATCTCGCTGGTCTGTCATGGCGAGAGTGACATGCTGCAAGCCATTCGTACCCTGACCGGCCGCGAGCTGCCGCTGGGCGATCTGGCCGGATTCCCGGTCACCGACCAGCCCGCCAGCGGCGAGGGCAAGCGCCCGGCTCGCGACAAGCAGGCCAATCGTCGCACGCAGGCCAAGCGCAGCGTCAAGGCGTTCAAAGGCAAGACGCCACGCAGCTGAGATCAGGCCCGTGCCAGCGGGTAGGTAAACAGCGCCAGATGGGCGAAGTTGAAGGCGAAGTGCAACAGGATCGCCACCGTGAGCCGCCCGCTCAGCTGGAGTGCCAGACCGTAGCAGACGCCCGCCAGCGTGGCGAAGAGAGCCAATAGGGCGCCACCCGCCAGATGACCCGCCCCGAACAGGCTGGCTGCCACCACTATGCCAATCCAGGGGCGGTAGCGTTCGGCCAGCCCTTGCTGGATCGCCCCCCGAAACAGCGCCTCTTCCGCCACACAGGTGAACAGCAGGTTGTTCAGCGCGAACAACCACCACCAGTGAGGCAGTCCCACCTCCGGTTTCAGTGCCCCCAACTGCCAGGCGATGACCAGCAGGGCGGCCAGCGGCAGCAACAACAGGGCCAGCGGGCGCCAGCGGATGCTTCCTCCCTTGCCGAGCAGCGTCGGGCAGGCCAGCAGCAAGCCAAACAAGAGCAGCGGCTTATCGAGGTTCAGATACATATTGAACGGCACGCTGGCGGGGCCTGCCAGCGCCTGATCCAGTACCTTGAGATTGCTGAATCCGGGGATCAGATGCAGGGTCAGCGCTACCGCCCATGTCAGCAAGGCGCCCCATGCGACGGTACGGCCATGGCCGGGCAGTGAGGGCAGGCGCCAGGCCAGCAGCAGGGCGGCCAGCGTCACCAGCAGGGTGGTCGGGGTGATGCGCGCGAGCCAGAGCGCCAGCAGCAGGGCTACCCCCAGCAGCAGGAAACCGGGCCGCCGTTGCCGTGCCAGACAGAACAGGGTGGCCAGCGCCAGCGCTCCCCAGATCAGTGTGTCGGGTAGGGGTAACATCGGAACTCCTTTGTAACAAAAGGGCCGCACCTTAGCAGCTGCATCGGCGCAAAGGCAACCAGTGCGGGTTATCCGGGCCTGCCTCCTATACTCAACAAGAGAGTAAAAAGAGGGATGGTGATGAAGCACTATGGCTGGTTGTTCTGTTGTTGGTGTGGATGGTTGTCATGCGCCCCCTTGTCGCTGGTGACCGGGGAGTTCTCACCCTATTCCGGGGCTGCGCTGCCTGATGGCGGCCTGAGTACCCGGCTGGTTACCACCCTGCTGCGTGAGGCGGGCTATGACGAGCTGAAGGTGGAGTTTTTGCCCTGGAACCGGGGTTACGAGCTGACGCGCAACGGTCTGGTGTCCGCCACCTTCCCCTATGCCTGGACGCGCGAGCGGGCCAAGCTCTTCTATTACAGTGCCCCCATCCACATCAATTACCTCTCCTGGTTCAGCTATCGCGCCAGCGATCGGGTGCTCGATGGCAAATGGCAGGGATTGCGGGTCTGCATTCCCGCAGGCTGGAGTACCAGTCATGCGGATGAGGTCATTGCCCGTTTTTCCCTGCAACTCACCCGCCCAAAGAGTCTGGCGCAGTGCTTGAAAATGCTGGAACTCAAGCGGGTTGATCTGATGCCGATGAACGATGCGGTGACGGCAGAAGCTAGCATGCAGGTGTTCGGTGATCCCAACTATCTGCAACCGCTCCCCTATTTTCGTCAGCGCGATACCTTCTATCTGCTGGTTTCGCGCAAGTTGCAAGGGGGACATGAGCTGATTGAACGCTTCAACGAGGTGCTGGCTGAAGCTCGCGCCAGTGGTCATTACGACAAGCTGGTTCCCGGAGCCTTACCCCGGTTGCCCCGTTGCGATAGATGATGAGTGGGGACGCATAAAAACCATCAAGCCGGAGCCGTGACTCCGGCTTGATGGATCTTGGAGGGTCATCACAACGCAGATATCGGGATGCCGTGAAGCAACGGTTGACCGGTATGGGGGGCCTGACTTGCTCCGATACTGATAACGGCGTCAATTGTCGGTGTTGCGGCTAATATCAGGATCGTCTCCCTGTTCGCATGCACTGAATTTCAGAGGTCGGGATGAAGCACGGTTGGTGGCTGCTCGGTTGTTGGTGTGGATGGCTATCCAGTGCCCCGTTGACGCTGGTGACCGGGGACTATTCCCCCTATTCCGGCGTCGATTTACCGGAGGGCGGGCAGAGCACCCGACTGGTGACCAGGGTGCTTCACACTGCCGGCTATCACGATCTGGTTGTGGACTATCTGCCCTGGGCCCGGGGCTATCAACAGGCCCTCAATGTTCTGGCCACGGCGACCTACCCGTATGCTCGCACCCGTGAGCGCGAGCTTGATTTCTATTACAGCGATCCCATCCATCTCGATCACCTCTCATGGTTCACCTACCGCGGCAGTCAGGCTGTGCTGACTGGCCGATGGCAGGGGTTGAAAGTCTGTATGCCTCTGGGCTGGAGCTCCAGCAACTTTGATAGCGTGGTAAAGCAGTTCGGGTTGATCGTACAGAGCCCCAAGACCCTGACGCAGTGTCTGCAGTTGCTGGCGCGTCAACGGGTCGATCTGATCACCATGAATGATGCCGTGATGGCGGACGCCAGCCTGCAGGCATTTGGCGACCCCTGTCATTTGCAACCTCTGCCCTATTTTCGCGAGGCCGAGGCGCTTTATCTGATTGTCTCGCGCAAATTACCCGATGGGGCCGATGTGGTACGGCGCTTCAACAGCGCGCTGGCAACATTACATGCCAACGGAAGTTATGATGAGCTGGTCGGGGGGCGTAACGGCGGGCGGTGCCATCTATGGCAGAAAAAATAAGCCGGAGCAATCGCGCCGGCTTATTTGCATTCAGAGGGGGGATTAGCGGCCGGATTCGGCGATCACGCGGGCGATGATATCGGCGCGCTTGCTGGCTTCCAGCTCACCCAGAGCGATCAGGCCAGCCTTGAAGATGACGTTCTTCGGCAGGCTGACGTCGTCCAGGGTGGTGATGGCTTCAACGTGCATGCCGTTGAGGCGGCTGGCATCGCGCGGGCTCAGGTTGACCTGGGTGTTCATCACCTGCTTGCCTTTCTTCTTGGCAGGCGCAGCGGCTTTCTTGGTGGATTCCTGTTCTTCGTCTTCCGGCAGTTCGTCATCAAAATCGTAAATAGACATAGTCAATCCTGTTGAGTTAGGCAAAAGGGCATGTTTGCCCGACATATTCATTTCGTATTTTAACCCGATATCGGGTCAATCAGCCCATATCCTCGTTACGGATAAAGGCGCGCCAGGAGGCGAGCACCTGGGCAAAATCTTCCAGCCCGCACATGGCCAGCTGTTCATCATCGTAGTAGGCGAGATCGTCGAGATCCTCATCCAGCTCGATATTGAGGGCGTTGGCTTTCACCTCCGCCTCTTCGTGGGTCAGCAGCAGGGAGTAGTCACCGCCATTGAGCCGGTATTCGACTCGGGTGCGGTTGGAAAGCTGGTCAATGATGGCGAAGAGCTCATCGAGCTTCTCCTCATCCTTGCCAACCTCGTCGATCAACCACTGACCGATGGCTTCATGGCCCATGGAGAACCGGGCGCGATAGCCACCAAACGGGTCGCGGCGAAATTCATAATCCATAGCACAGTCCAGATCGGAGGGATGGGCCATCACGGGCAGGCGGGTGCAAGCACGCAATTCCTGCTCCATGGCGGGCCCACATCGGGTAAAGTGGCCTATTCTAGCGATCCCCCTCTCGCTTGTCTTGATGATGTGGCATCTTTGCGCCCATCTGCTGCCGGTTAACGCGGGCAGCACAGCCTGATCTGCCTCTTGTCCGGAGATGTTATGCAACTAAATGAGAGTCTTGCCCGCCAGATCGTCGCGCGGGCGATGAAGATCCTGTCGTTTTCGGTCAACGTGATGGATGAGCCACAGAGACTGGTCATCACCTCTGGTTATTCCCGGTTGGTTCAGCGGAGTACCTATGCAGCTAAATGACATGCTCGCACGCCAGATTGTGAGCCGGGCGATGAAGATCCTCTCCTTTTCGGTCAACGTGATGGACGAACGCGGCCTCATTATTGCGTCCGGCAATCCGGAGCGGATCCATGAGCGCCACGAAGGTGCCGTGCTGGCGCTGACCGAAAACCGGGTGGTGGAGATCAGCGAAGCGACCGCCCTGCAGCTCAAGGGGGTGCGGCCCGGCATCAACCTGCCTATCGCCTATCAGGGAGAGCTGATTGGGGTGATCGGTATCTCCGGCGATCCGGAGGAAGTTCGTGCTTACGCCGAGCTGGTGCGAATGACGGCAGAACTGATCCTGGAGCAGGCGGCGCTCACCGAACAGCTGCAGTGGGACAAGCGCCACAAGGAGGAGCTGGTGTTGCAGCTCATTCGTGGCGAGGGGCGAGTCGATCAGTTGCAACAGGCGGCCCGTTTTCTCGGGCTGGACTTGGCCCAGCCCCGGGTGGTGGCGGTGTTGGCGCTGGAGGAGGCCGACCCTGCTCGGTTGCGGGAGCTGGTTCATCAGCTGGAGAATCCGGAGCGGGACAATCTGGTCGCCATCAACGGGCTCGACGAGATAGTGGTGCTCAAACCGGCGCAGCTGAGCGAGGGGGTCTGGCAGTCGGCGCAGGAGCGCAGCCGGATCAAGCAGTTGCTGGCCCGCATTCCCCACTTCAAGGTGCATATCGCGGTGGGCGATTACTTCGCCGGGATCGACGGGCTGGCGCGCTCTTACCAGACGGCGCGCGATACCCTGCGTCGTGGCATGCGGCAGGCACCGCGCAAGCAGGTCTACTTCTTTGAGGACTACCGCTTGCCGGTGCTGCTGGGGAGTCTGATGGACTCCTGGCAAGCGGATCAGCTGCGAGCCCCCTTGCTGAAACTGGCCGAGGAGGATAGCAAGGGGGCGCTGCAGAAGACTCTGCGCCACTATTTTTTGCAGGATTGTGATCTGCATCGCTGTGCCGAAGCCTTGTTCATTCACCCTAATACCCTGCGCTATCGGCTGGGTCGGATCGAGCAGATAACCGGGTTGAATTTCAACAAGTTAGACGACAAATTCCAGCTTTACCTAGGGCTTAATCTGAGTATGTAATTGTTTGTTTTTACAATTAACGTGCTTTTCTGTGCCTGTTATTTGTCGTTTCGTCTAAAGATTTATCGCTTTGCATCCCCATAATGGCGAGCACTCTATCTATTCAAGGTGTCCGTCATGATCCCGGTTACAGCCCTTGGCGCCATCGCGGCGCTCTCTATCGCCATCATCCTCATTTTGAAGAAGGTGCCGCCCGCTTACGGCATGATCGTGGGTGCCTTGGCCGGTGGCCTGATTGGCGGTGCCGATCTGACCCAGACCGTCGCCCTGATGATCGGCGGCGCCCAGGGGATCACCACCGCTGTGATGCGGATCCTGGCGGCCGGTGTGCTGGCTGGCGTGCTGATCGAGTCGGGCGCGGCCACCACCATCGCCGAAACCATCGTCAAGAAACTGGGTGAAACCCGCGCCCTGCTGGCGCTGGCGCTGGCGACCCTGATCCTGACTGCGGTCGGTGTATTCGTGGACGTGGCCGTCATCACGGTTGCGCCTATCGCGCTGGCTATCGCCCGCCGTGCCGACCTCTCCAAGGCGGCCATCCTGCTGGCGATGATCGGCGGCGGCAAGGCGGGTAACGTGATGTCCCCCAATCCCAACGCCATCGCGGCGGCGGATGCCTTCCATCTGCCCCTCACCTCGGTGATGGCTGCGGGCATCATCCCGGGTCTCTTCGGTCTGGTGATGGCCTACTGGCTGGCCAAGCGTCTGAACAACAAGGGCAGCAAGGTCGCCGCCGACGAGGTAGTGAGCTTCGAGGGTACCAAACTGCCGGGCTTTGCCGCCGCTATCAGCGCACCGCTGGTCGCCATCCTGCTGCTGGCTCTGCGTCCGGTCGCCGGTATCGTGGTGGATCCGCTGATTGCACTGCCGCTCGGTGGTCTGGTCGGTGCCCTGATGATGGGCAAGTTCAGCAAGGTGAACCAGTTTGCGGTCTCCGGCCTCGCCCGCATGGCGCCGGTCGCCATTATGCTGCTGGGTACCGGTACCCTAGCGGGCATCATCGCCAACTCTGGCCTTAAAGATGTGTTGATTAGCGGCCTGACTGCCTCCGGTCTGCCCTCCTACCTGTTGGCGCCCATCTCCGGTGCCCTGATGTCGCTGGCGACCGCCTCGACTACCGCCGGTACCGTAGTGGCCTCCAACGTATTCAGCTCCACCCTGATTGAACTGGGGATCAGCGGTCTGGCCGGTGCGGCGATGATCCATGCCGGTGCCACCGTGTTTGACCACATGCCCCACGGCTCCTTCTTCCACGCCACCGGCGGCAGCGTCCACATGGGGGTGGGTGAGCGCCTGAAACTTATCCCTTACGAAACTGCAGTCGGTCTGACCATTGCCACTGTCTCCACCCTGATGTTTGGCGTGTTTGGCCTCGCCTAAGGAATTGATATGAAAATTGTTATTGCCCCCGATTCATTCAAGGAGAGTCTGAGCGCCATGGCGGTGGCTGATGCCATCGAGGCCGGTTTCAAGCAGGTGCTGCCGAACGCCACCTACGTCAAATTGCCGATGGCCGATGGCGGCGAAGGCACGGTGCAATCGCTGGTCGATGCCACCGGTGGCCGCATCCTGCCGGTGGAAGTGACCGCCCCGCTCGGCAACAATGTACAGGGCTTCGTCGGCCTGCTGGGTGATGGCGAGCGCGCCGTCATCGAGATGGCCGCCGCCTCCGGCATCCATCTGGTGGCGCCCGAGCAGCGCAATCCGCTGCTCACCTCAAGCTTTGGCACCGGCGAGTTGATCCTGGCCGCGCTGGAGATGGGGGTGAAGCACCTGATCCTCGGTATCGGCGGCAGCGCCACCAATGATGGCGGTGCCGGCATGATCCAGGCGCTCGGCGGCAAGCTGCTCAAAGCCGATGGCTCTGCCATCGAGCTGGGCGGTGGTGGTCTCAGTGAGCTGGCGACCATCGATCTGAGCGGTCTTGATCCGCGCCTGAGCGATCTGGTTATCGAGGTGGCGTGCGATGTGAACAACCCGCTGTGCGGCCCGAAAGGCGCCTCGGCAGTGTTTGGCCCGCAAAAGGGGGCGACCCCCGAGATGGTGGCGCAGCTCGATGCCAACCTTTCCCGTTATGCTGACTGCATCGAGCAGGCCCTTGGCTGCCGGGTGAAGGATATTCCGGGGGCGGGCGCTGCCGGTGGCATGGGGGCTGCGCTGGTCGGTCTGCTTGGTGCCGAGCTCAAGCCCGGTATCCAGATCGTCATCGAAGCCCTGAAACTGGCCGAGGAAGTGGCCGATGCGGATCTGGTCATTACTGGTGAAGGGCGCATCGACAGCCAGACCATTCACGGCAAGACGCCAATCGGTGTCGCACGCTGTGCCAAGCAGTTCGGCAAGCCGGTGATCGGTATCTCCGGCTGCCTGACTGACGATTGCGGTGTGGTACACGAGCACGGGCTGGATGCGGTATTCGCCGTGGTCAACCGCGCCATGTCCCTGCCGGAGGCGTTGGCCACCGCCAGCATCAATATCGAGCTGACCGCGCGCAACGTGGCCGCGCTCTATCGGTTGCCCCGCTGATATTTTGATCGATGCCTGCTACCCGGGCATCGACCATCCCTCGCCCCGTGAGGGGGCCTTTCTCATTTGATGAGAAATCCGGTTGCCCTTAGCACTTTTCGCCGACCCTTCGAGGTCGGCTTTTTTGTCTCCTTCACGTTCCCCGTATCCTGCCCTGTCACTGGTTTCTATAGGCGCATCTCTCCCTTTACGGCATAGTGGTCGTACCAAGTACAAGGAGAGACGCATGTTCCTGCTGACCCTGGGGGTTGCGCTGTTTACCCTGATCCATCTCTACCCCTGTTTTGCCGTGGCCCATCGGGCGCGGCTGCGCGAGCGGCTGGGTGAGAATCGCTACAAGGGGCTCTTCTCCCTGCTGGTGTTTGTCGCCATCGCCTGCATCATCGCCGGTTGGCGGTCGGCCAGCGCCTTGCCGCTCTACTTCCTGCCGGATTGGGGGCCGATGACCATGACGGTGATGATGCCCTTTGCGCTGATCCTCTTCTTCTCCGGTCAGGGTGCTAATCATCTGCGCCGCTGGCTGGTGCATCCCCAACTGCTCGGCACCCTGCTGTGGGCGGTGGCCCATCTGCTGGTCAACAGCGAAGCGCGATCCTTGGTGCTGTTTGGCGGCATCGGGCTCTGGGCGATGGTGAGCATCGTCTGGATTTCGGTGCGGGAGTGGCAACAAGCGCCGCGCCCGACGGCCAACTGGACGGGCACCGGCATCAGCGTCGGGGCGGGCTTGGCGGCCACCGCGCTGCTGGTCTTCTGGGGCCACGGCTGGTTGACCGGCATTCCCCTGCATTGAGCGTGAACTGCGGCTGTCGTAACCGCGTATGATGGATAAAACAAAAGGAGTCTTGGCGATGAAATGGTTCACTCTGTTGCTGTTATTGGGGGCCAGCGCGGCCTCTGCGGCGTGCCCCGATTATTTCAATGTGGAGATGCGGGAGCTCAACAATTCACAGCGCCACAACCTCTGTCAGCTGACCGAGGGCAAGGTGGTGCTGGTGGTCAATACCGCCTCCTATTGCGGTTACAGCGGCCAGTTCCGCGATCTGGAGAAGCTCTACCAGAGCTACAAGGATAAAGGGCTGATTATTCTGGGTTTCCCCTCCAACGACTTCTGGCAGGAGGCGGGTAACGAGACCAAGACCGCCGAGGTATGCCGCCGCGACTATGGCGTCACCTTCCCGATGTTCAATCGGGTAGCGGTGCGCGGCTCCGATGCGGTGCCGCTGTTCAAGGGGCTGGCGGCGGCCGCAGACGGGGATGAGCCGAACTGGAACTTCCACAAGTATCTGGTGGGGCGCGATGGCAAGCTGATCGCCAGCTACGGCGCCAACCAGAATCCGTCTGACGATCCCCTCAAACTGCAGATCACCCGGGCGCTGGGACTCTGACCCTACCCCTTGGCGGGCGGCTCTGGAATAATGGGCGCCCGCCACTCACTCTGGTTATCTTGTGCTGCAACGTCTTCCCCAAATGGTCATCTTCGATGCGCTGGTGCGCGAGCAGGGGATCTCTGCCGCTGCCCGTCGTCTCGGGGTCTCCAAATCCCATATCAGCAAGCAGCTGGCGCTGCTGGAGACCACCCTCGGCGCCCAGCTGGTGCAGCGTACCACCCGCCGCTTTGCCCTGACTGAGCTGGGGCAGGAGTATGCCCGTCACTGCCATGCGCTGGTGGCGGTGGCGCACGAGGCTGACTCCATGATCGCCGAGCGGCGTGGCAAGGTGAGCGGTGTGCTCCATCTCGGGGTGGGCCAATCCTTCGGTCGTTTGCATGTCATTCCCCATCTCAAGGCGTTTCAGGATTGCTATCCCGAGCTGGAGCTGGAGGTCTCGCTGTTCGACCACAGAACCAGCCTGGTGGATGAGGGGCTGGATCTCTGGATCACCACTTACGAAGACAAGCCGGAAGGGCTGGTGGGGCAGCGGCTGGCCGACATCGGCTTCGTACTGGCGGCCTCGCCGGATTACCTGCTGAGCCACGGCACGCCGCTCCATCCGAAGGATCTGGCCCAGCATAACTGCATCACCTACCAGAGCCGGGAGCGCCGCTATCACCAGTGGGCGTTTCGTCAGGGCAAGGAGCGCCAGACGGTGCAGGTGGCGGGCAACTATCGGGTGGATATGGCGGAAGCGGTGCGGGATGCGGCGCTGGCCGGTCTCGGCATCGCCTATATTGCCAACTACCTGTTGGACAAGGAGCTGCAGAGCGGTCAGCTGATCCCGCTGTTGCCCCAGTGGCGGCCAAATCAGCAGATGGCGGTACACGCCGTTTACGCCCGGCGCGAACATCTGGATCCCAAGATCCGTCTCTTCATCGATTTCCTTAAGGCCCGCTTCGGTCCAGAACCCTATTGGGAGCAGCGGTTGGCCCCCTGGCTCGGCGGTAAATTGTCCGGCAGTGAGGAATGATCGTTTCCATATAAAAACACTGGCTTTCGCGTGATACTAAAATTGAACCAAATCAGCCAGTTGGCGCAACCGATATCGTGAAAACGTTTTTGCTAACAGAGCTGTAACCAAGCGGACTTGCAGTGACGGGGTGAGAGGCGCAGAATCCGCGCCCATCTTTTGCCCCACCTGATGGAGTCCCTATGATTGCCCTGCTCGGCATCCTGAGTATCCTGGCGCTTGCCGTGATCTGCTCTGATAATCGTCGTCGTATCCCGCTGCGAACAGTTGGCCTTGCCCTCTGCCTGCAAGTCATGTTTGCCGGCCTGGTGCTTTGGCTGCCTGCCGGTCAGCACGTGCTGAACGGGGTAAGCGAAAGCGTCAGCAGCGTGATCGGTTACGGCCAGGAGGGGATTGCCTTCCTGTTCGGTGATCTGGCCAAGTTCAAACTGGGCTTCATCTTTGCCTTCAACGTATTGCCGGTCATCATCTTCTTCTCTGCAGTGATCGCCATCCTCTACCACATAGGCATCATGCCGCGGGTGATCGCCCTGCTGGGCGGTGGTCTGCAAAAGCTGCTGGGTACCGGCCGCGCCGAGAGCCTCTCCGCGACAGCCAACATCTTCGTCGGCATGGTGGAAGCGCCGCTGGTGGTCAAACCTTACCTCTCCAAGATGTCTGATTCCCAGTTCTTTGCGGTGATGAGCTGCGGCCTTGCCTCGGTCGCTGGCGGTACTCTGGTGGGTTACGCGAGTATCGGTGTCGAGCTGAAATACCTGATCGCCGCCGCCTTCATGTCGGCGCCTGCAGGTCTGGCGATGGCCAAGATCCTGGTGCCGCCTGAGGCTGAAGAAGTTGACCACTGTCAGGATGTAGAGATCCCCCGCGCCACCAACGTGATCGAAGCGGCGGCCGATGGCGCCATGTCCGGCCTCAATATCGCGGTGGCAGTCGGTGCGACCCTGCTGGCCTTCGTCGGCGTGATCGCCATGCTCAATGGCCTGCTCGGTTGGGCTGGTGGTCTGGTGGGGCTGGATCTGAGCTTCCAGATCATTCTGGGCTGGCTGTTTGCCCCCGTCTCCTGGCTGATCGGTGTGCCCTGGGAGCAGGCGCAGGCCGCTGGCGCCCTGATCGGCACCAAGATCGTGGTCAACGAGTTCGTCGCCTTTATCGGTCTGGTGCAGGATCAGACCCTGAGCGAGTCGAGCAAGGCCATCGTGACCTTCGCCCTATGCGGCTTTGCCAACATCTCCTCCATGGCGATCCTGATCGGCGGTCTGGGTTCCATGGTACCGGAGCGCAAATCCTTCATCGCCCGTTACGGCATGCGCGCCATCCTCTCCGGCGTGCTGGCGAACCTGATGAGCGCCTGTCTGGCCGGTCTGTTCCTCGCCCTGTAACCGCTGCGGTACGGGATAGATGCAACAAGGGCGCCCTGATGGCGCCCTTGTCATATGGATAAAATGAAGCCCCGGCCTTGGTCGGGGCTTCTTTTTGGTACTTAGTCGACGTAGAAGGTCTGCTGGAAGCTGAGGTTCTGTTGCTGCCCACCGCCCATGATCTTCAGGGTGAACTGATAGGTATCTTCGTTGCGGTAGGGGAGGGTCGCCAGATAGTAGATGGCATCGCCCTCTTTTACCTCCTGAAAGTTCAGGGTGCGGATGGTGCCGGTCAGGTTCTTGGCCTCACCGGTGATCCCCACGGCTTGCGCCACTTTCTGCTTGTCCTGTACCGCGATATTGATGATGGCGTTGTAGCGGCTGCGCTCCAGTCCATACGCCTTGGCGACCTCGGGGGTGAGGAAGCTGGAGTTGAAGGCGTTGTAGTGCACCAGCCAGGGCCCCAGCTCCTTCATCTGTTCTGCCTTGAGCGGCAGGGTCATCAGCAGTGCCAGCAGGCCACTCATCCAGGCTGTTTTCATCTGTCATCCCTCTCATATCTACGGTTGGCGCAGGCCGATTCATTCAGCCTTGCGCGTCATTCAGCAGTGCACTCACTTCTTGCGGCAACTGTTTGGGGCTGTCGATGGCGACGGTTTTGTGTCGCCCCAGCTCGCCCCGCACTATGGTGACCTGTCCCTTGGCCACTTTGAACTGCTTGGCCAGAAACTTGATCAGATGGCTGTTGGCCTGGCCATCGACCGGCGGCGCCGTGATGGCCACTTTCAGCTCTTCGCCATGCAGTCCGATGATCTGATCCCGACTCGCCTTGGGCTGGATCACCAGATGCAGTACCAGTTCATCCCCTTGTTGCAGGACGGCTGGCATCAAATCATCCACCACAGCTGGCCGAACAGGTCACCCAGCAGGTAGTTGATGGCTTGCAGGCCGATAAAGGCGACCAGCACCGAGAGATCCAGTCCGCCCAGTGCCGGCAGTACACGGCGGATAGGGGCGAGGAACGGCTCGGTCAGCTGATGCATCACGTATTCGATGGGGTTGCGGCCCTGGCTGACCCAGCTCAGGATGGCGCGGATCAGCAGTACCCAGAAGATCATCGAACCTGCTTTCTTCAGCACGGTCAGTGCGGCAAACAGGCTGATGCTGAGCCAGTCCGCCAGCAGCACGTTCATGCTCTTGAGCAGGGCCAGCTTGGCGAAGGCGATGACCAGCGCCAGCACCACGGAGGCGAGATCGATGCCGCCAAAGCCCGGGATAACGCGGCGCAGCGGGATCACCAGCGGATTGGTCAGCTTGACCACCATCTGGCTCATCGGGTTGTAGAAGTCGGCGCGGGCCCACTGCAACCAGACGCGCAGCAGGATCACCATCAGGTAGAGATCGAAAACGGTGTTAATCAGAAAGTAAGCAGTGTTCATCTGGGCTCCTGTTAGAAGAGGGTTTCCATTTCGGTGGCACGAGCGACGGCCGCCTGCATGGCGTGTGCAGTCAGCGGCATCAGCCCCTGCTGCTGGAAGGTGTTGATAGCTTCGGCGGTGGTGCCGCCCTTGCTGGTCACCTGCTCACGCAGGGTTTGCAGCGCAAGCTCGGGGTTCTGCTCCACCATGGCGGCTGCGCCCAGCGCGGTCTGCTGCACCAGCAGGCGTGCCTGCTCGGGCGAGAAGCCCATTGCTTCTGCCTCTTCGGCAATCGCTTGCATAAAGAGGAAGAAGTAGGCCGGGGCACTGCCCGCCGCGGCGATGACGCCGTTGATGCTGGACTCCTGCTCCACCCAGAGGGTCTTGCCGACCGCCTGCATCATCTGCTCGGCAAAGTCGCGATCGCGGGCTCCAATATGCTCGGGCGCATAGAGGCCGGTCATGCCCAGGCCCAGCAGGGCCGGGGTATTGGGCATGGTGCGGATGATGCGGTCATGGCCACCGGCCATCTCGCCAAGGCGCGCCACCTTGATACCAGCCGCGATGGAGATGAGCAGCTTGCCCTCAAGGGAGCCCAGCTCGGCAACCAGCGCTGCCAGCATGTCGGCCATCAACTGCGGTTTGACCGCCAGCACGATCACTTCGGCGTCGCGGGCAGCCTCGGCATTACTCTGGGTGATGCGAATGCCATGTTCGCTCGCCAGCGCCTCCAGCTTGGGGCGGCTGGGGTTGGCGGCAGTGATCTGCCCGGCGGGATAACCCGCCTTGACCAGTCCGGCAATGATGCTGCGGCTCATGTTGCCCGCGCCGATAAAGGCCAGCGTTCTATGCTGCATCAGATGCTCCTGTAGCACATGGGGTCGCGGCGAGGTGGGTGCTGCCTGCACCACCTGACGCCAGAATTCGGTGTTCCATCAAACGCTCCTGTTGATGAAGTCGCGGCAAGAGGTGGATCTATCGGTTATCCACCAGCCTGCCTATGAGTAGTCACGGGCGCCGAAGATGGCGGTGCCGACCCGCACCATGGTACTGCCATGGGCAATGGCCAGCTCGAGATCTTCGGTCATGCCCATCGAGAGGGTATCCACCGTGGGGTATTGTCGCGCAAGCTCGGTGAACAGAGTCTGCATGCGGGTCATTTGGGCGGCCAGGACGGTCTCGTCACTGGTGTGTTCGGGAATCGCCATCAGCCCCCGCAGCACCAGTCGGTCACTCTGGGAGACCAGCTCGGCAAGGCGGAAAATCTCTTGTTCCGACGTTCCGGATTTGCTGCTCTCTCCGCTAATATTGATTTGCAGACAAACATTTAGCGGTGCCATGCTGGCGGGACGCTGGTTGTTGAGGCGGTCGATCAACTTGTCCCGATCCACGCTCTGCACCCAGTCGAACCGTTCGGCGACCAGTTTGGATTTGTTCGATTGCAAAGGGCCGATAAAGTGCCACTCTATGTCGCAATATTCCGGCTGCTGGCGCAAGGTATCGATCTTGGTCGCCGCTTCCTGGGCGTAGGATTCGCCAAAGCAGCGCTGACCTGCGGCATGGGCGGCCATGACGGCCTCGACGGGCTTGGTCTTGCTCACGGCCAGCAGGCGGATCTGCTGCAGGTTGCGGCTCGCCCGTTCGGCGGCCTGGGCAATACGTTCCTTTACCTGAAACAGGTGCTGGGCAATCTGGTTCATATTTCGTTAGTGATCTTGTGATGGGAGAATGACAAGTCTATGGATATCACAGAGTTATTGGCTTTCAGTGTAAAGCATAAAGCCTCGGATCTACACCTCTCGGCCGGGGTTCCCCCGATGATCAGGGTTGATGGTGAGGTTCGCAAGATCAATTTGCCCGCCCTGGAACACCGGGAAGTGCATGCCCTCATTTATGACATCATGAACGACCATCAGCGCAAGGAGCTGGAGGAGAACTTCGAGGTCGACTTCTCGTTCGAGGTGCCCAATCTGGCTCGTTTCCGGGTTAACGCCTTCCAGCAGGCGCGCGGCTCCGGCGCGGTATTTCGTACCATCCCCAGCACTGTGCTGAGCCTCGAAGATCTCGATGCGCCGGAGATCTTTCGCAAGATCTCCGAATACCCGCGCGGTCTGGTGCTGGTGACCGGCCCGACCGGTTCCGGTAAATCGACCACCCTGGCGGCCATGGTCAACTACATCAACGAGAACTTTCATCACCACATTCTCACCATCGAAGACCCCATCGAATTCGTCCACGAGAACAAGCGCTGTCTGGTGAACCAGCGGGAAGTACACCGCGATACCAAGAGCTTCAGCAATGCCCTGCGCTCGGCACTGCGGGAGGACCCTGACATCATTCTGGTGGGCGAGATGCGTGACCTCGAGACCATTCGTCTGGCCATGACTGCTGCCGAAACCGGCCACCTGGTGTTTGGTACCCTGCACACCTCGTCGGCGGCCAAGACCATCGACCGTATCATCGACGTCTTCCCCGGTGCGGAGAAAGACATGGTGCGCTCCATGCTCTCCGAATCGCTGCGGGCGGTTATCTCCCAGACCCTGCTCAAGCGCATTGGTGGCGGTCGGGTGGCGGCTCACGAGATCATGATGGGCATTCCGGCGGTGCGTAACCTGATCCGTGAGGACAAGATCGCCCAGCTCTACTCGGTGATCCAGACCGGGATGACCCACGGCATGCAGACCATGGATCAGAGCCTCAAGCAGCTGGTGAGCCGCGGCGTGGTGGCATCCCTCGATGCCAAGGCCAAGGCCGTCGATCCCAACAGCGTTTAAGAGCGTCGAACCCAGGGAGGGATAAATGATGAATCTGGATGAATTGCTGAGCGAACTGGTCGAACGAAAAGGCTCGGATCTGTTTGTGACGGTGGGCTCGCCGCCCACTCTCAAGGTCAATGGCCATCTGGTGTCGCTGGGGGGCGAGGCGCTCGACAAGAAGGGGGCGCTGACGCTGGTCAGGGATACCCTCAGCAGCGATCACTTCGAGCGCTATATCCGCACCAAGGAGGCCAACTACGCCATCTATCGCGAGGCGCTTGGCCGTTTTCGGGTCAGCGCCTTCTGGCAGCAGGAGCTGCCCGGCATGGTGATACGTCGCATTGAGACCCGTATCCCCACCTTTGAAGATCTGCAACTGCCCAACATCCTGCAGGAGGTCGCCATGGCCAAGCGGGGGTTGGTGCTGTTTGTCGGGGCCACCGGGGCGGGTAAGTCCACTACTCAGGCGGCGATGATTGGCTATCGCAACCAGCATGCCGATGGCCACATTCTGACGGTGGAAGACCCGGTGGAGTTCGTCCATCAGCATGGCCGCAGTCTGGTGACCCAGCGTGAAGTGGGGATCGATACCGAGTCGTTCGATGTGGCGCTGAAGAGCTCGCTGCGTCAGGCGCCGGACGTGATCCTGATCGGCGAGATCCGCAGTCAGGAGACCATGGAGTTTGCTCTGCAGTTCGCCGAGACCGGCCACCTTTGCCTCGCCACTCTGCATGCCAACAACGCCAACCAGGCGCTTGATCGCATCCTCCATCTGGTGCCGCAAGACAAACATCGCCAGTTCCTGTTCGATCTCTCCTTCAACCTGAAAGCCATCGTTGCCCAGCAACTGGTGCCAAGCATGGATGGCAAGCGGCGTTTTGCCGCGTTCGAGGTGCTGCTCAATACCCCGCTCATCACTGACATCATCCGCAAGGGTGAGATGCACCGCCTCAAGGAGGTGATGACCAAATCCACCGAGCTGGGCATGCAGACCTTCGATCAGGCGCTATTCAGCCTGTTCTGTGCCGGCCAGATTGGCTACAGTGAGGCCCTCGCTCACGCCGACTCGGCTAATGATTTGCGTCTGCAAATCAAGCTCTCTGGTCAGGATACGCTTGGCTCCGGTACGCTGGAGAATGTGACGCTGGATGAATGAATCATGGGGCCGATCTGCTGTTCGGCCCCTCGCCATAAAGGAACGTTATGCTGATTGTGGTTTCCCCGGCCAAGACGCTGGATTACGAGTCACCGCTGGTGACCTCCCGTTTCACCCAACCCGATCTGCTGGATCACTCCGCCGAGCTGATTAGCCGGGCCCGCCAACTGAGCCCGGCTCAGATTGCCAGCCTGATGAAGATCAGCGACAAGCTGGCGGGCCTCAACGCCGCCAGGTTTGCCGAGTGGCAGCCAGATTTTACCCCTGCCAATGCCCGTCAGGCGCTGCTGGCCTTCAAGGGAGATGTCTACACCGGATTGGCAGTGGAGGATTTCAGCGAGGCCGATTTTGACTTCGCTCAGGCGCACCTGCGGATGCTCTCCGGCCTCTACGGCGTGCTGCGCCCCCTCGATCTGATGATGCCCTACCGGCTGGAGATGGGGACCAGGCTCGACAATAGCCGCGGTAAGGATCTCTACCAGTTCTGGGGGGAGGTGATCACTCTGCATCTCAATGAGGCGCTGGCCGCGCAGGGTGATGAGGTGCTGATCAATCTGGCCTCCGACGAGTATTTCAAGTCGGTACGGCCCAAGAGTCTGAAAGGACGGATTGTCACCCCGGTGTTCAAGGATGAGAAGAACGGCCAGTTCAAGATCATCAGCTTTTACGCCAAGAAGGCGCGCGGCATGATGGCCCGCCACATCATCAAGCACCGTCTGACCGAGGTGGAGCAGCTGACCGGTTTCAACGCCGAGGGTTACTACTTCGTGCCGGAAGAGTCGGATGCCAATACCCTGATGTTTAAACGCGCCGAAAATTAATTACAAAAAGAGGGAACCAATCTTTCGACCCGCGGGTCTGAATATGTGAATCCTCTGTTGTAAGCACTTTTTATTCGCCGACGTTTGATACGTCGGCTTTTTTATTGCCGTTTTTATTGTCCATCGATTGCCTTCGCCGGGCCTATGTGGTTCAGATAGACTCAAGACAGGGAGTGAGTTGTCGCGAGGTGAATATGGAACAGAAAAATGCCATTCGGCAGCTTGCCGTACCTTGGGCTCCGTCCCGCCAGCTACCGCCCGGTCTGGTTGTGGCCGAGTTGCATCAGGATCTCTGGAGTGACTCCCTGACCATCATGCTGGGGCGGGCACGCAGCATCGATCTGCCCCCGCAAATCCTCTGCCGGGTCTATTTTCGCCACATCTATGCCCTGCGGGTGATCGAGGATTGCGATCTGGCCGAGGGGAAGGATAGCCACGCCATTGAAGAGCAGATCCAGCTCATCACCCCATCCCGTTTTGCCAGCTGGTTTCATCAGGAGTCGGACGGCCTGCATCTGGACGAAGATCTGCAGCACTATCGCATCTCGACCTGGGATTATTGCGCCGATGTGCTGACCTCCTCGGCGCCGGAACTGCAGTTCCTGCCCCAGAACGAGTAGCCAGCTATAACGCCAGAGGCGAAGGGGATCCTTCGCCTCTTGTCTTTGTGGAGGTGCAGAGCGTGCGATGCTCAGGTCACTCAGTCAGAGGGATGGCCTGTTGCGTTGGCACAAAAAAAGCGCCTCAGAGGAGGCGCGGGGAAAAAGACAGATTGGAAGCGTCACATGGGTGCTACTTGAATCAGCGAATGAGCCGTGCCATTCAAGTATGAAGCCATCATGCCAAGCTCAATCTGAAGGTGTTCTGAGGCGATTCTTCATTTTCTGTTCATCTTGTCAGTAAACACCGACCACTGGCTGAAAGCCTTTTCATTTCTGCGGCCAGAGGATGTGCAACTGGAGCATGAACAACACACAGGTTTACGGTGCCAGCTCGAATGCCGCGCCGGTCTGTTCCAGAGCCAGCAACCAGCGCTTGATGGGAATGCCGCCAGCATAGCCGGTCAGATCGCCGCTGCGTCCGATCACCCGATGGCAGGGCACTATGATGCTGAGCGGATTGCGGCCGTTGGCGGCGCCCACCGCTCGCACCGCCTTGGGATTGCCGATGGATTGGGCTATCTCGAGGTAGCTGACGGTCTCGCCATAGGGGATATCGCACAAAGCGCGCCACACCGTTTGCTGGAACGGGGTGCCCCGAGCGGCCATAGGCAGGTCGAACTGCTGCAACTTTCCGGCGAAATAGGCGCTGAACTGGGCAAGGTAGGGCGCCAGCGCCTTGTCATCCTTTTGCCAGTCAGCTTGCGGCATGACGGGCCGCTCCCCGAGCATGAACTCGACATGGTGCAGGCCATCCTGATCGATGGCGACCAGCAGGGGGCCTCGGGCGCTGTCGCAAAAACTGTATCTCATCGGCTGACATCCTTTGTAGGCTGGAGGCTCAGTCCAGAACCGGCTTGCCGCGGGCGGATTTGATATCTCCCTTGCGCTTTTTGGCATCGACCCGTTTGCGTTGGGAGCTGCGGGTCGGTTTGGTGGCATGGCGGGCCTTGGGGCGCCAGGCTGCTTTCTTCAGCAACTCCACCAGACGGCTCATCGCCTCCTTGCGGTTCATGTCCTGGCTGCGATGGCTCTCGACCCGGATCATGATAAAGCCATCGTGTACCCGGCTGTCGCTCAGCTTGTCGAGACCTTCTTTGTATAGTGGCGTCAGGCTGGGAGAGCTGCGGTAATCGAAGCGCAACCAGACGGCGGAGTCGGTCTTGTTGACGTGTTGTCCGCCGTTGCCCTGTGCCCGCATGGTCTGGAATTGCAGCTCATGCCAGGGAATCGTGACGCTGTTGGAGATAACTAACATGCTGTTTTGCTCTTGTTTGGTGCATACCCGCTGGCCGCTGCAGCATGGTGCCTCATTATGGGGCGCGCTGGGCGGTTATGGGGATGTGCCTGGCGAATGGCGCAGGCATTAAACTCTATCTATATGAAATAAAACAATAAAAATACTTGGCATAAGAATTGAAACCCGATTCATGACACACCATGGATTGGGAGCAACCAGATGAAGCTGATTAGTGCGATTATCAAACCGTTCAAGTTGGACGATGTCCGCGAGGCTATTGCCAACCTGGGGGTGGAAGGGCTGACCGTGTCCGAGGTCAAGGGATTTGGCCGCCAGAAGGGACACACCGAATTATACCGGGGAGCCGAGTATCAGGTCGACTTCCTGCCCAAGGTGAAGCTGGAGATTGCCACCGCTGATGATAACGTGGAAGGGGTGATCGAGGCGATCTGCAAGGCGGCCTATACCGGCAAGATCGGCGACGGCAAGATTTTTGTCTACGACTTGCTGCAGGCGGTGCGCATCCGCACCGGCGAGAGTGACGACGAGGCGCTGTGATGAATTGCATTCGTGACGTGCAGATCTGCTGACCTCCCGACCTCGGGGGAATCCGATGGGGTGAGCGCTTATTGAAGCCTGATTAACAGAGTATTTTGGTCAGAAGAGGCCGGATGGGATTCCATCCGGCCTCTTTAATTTTATTGGCGATTAAATATGTGAAGTACGATGGCGAGCGTTCTTGATCCGCTCATAAGATGTATGCAGAATGCAAACGGCAATCGTTATCACTCTGTATAGCTAATCAAGGAATGGATGATGAAAATGAAGATGTTGGCACTGGCTTTCTCTGCGTTGGCAGCTCAGTCGGCATTGGCGGCCGGGGAAGTGAATGTCTACTCCAACCGGCAGGATGAGCTGATCAAGCCCATCATCCAGCAGTTCGAGAAGGAATCGGGCATCAAGGTGAACGTGGTGTTCGCCAAAGAGGGGTTGAACGAGCGTCTGGAGCGGGAAGGCAAGCTCTCTCCGGCCGACCTGATGCTGACCGTCGATATCAGCCGTCTGACCGATCTGGTGGACAAGGGGCTGGTGCAGCCGGTGGATAGCAAGATCCTGCAGGAGAACATCCCCGCCATCTATCGTGATCCGGAGAATCGCTGGTTCGCCCTGACCACCCGGGTGCGCGCCATTTACTCCAGCAAGGATCGTCTCGGCAAGCTCGACACCATCAGCTACGAAGATCTGGCCAAGCCGGAATTCAAAGGGAAAATCTGCACCCGCAGCGGCAAGCATGAGTACAATGTGGCGCTGGTCTCCTCGATGATTGCCCATCACGGCATGGCCGAGACCAAAACCTGGCTGGAAGGGGTCAAGGCCAACCTGGCGCGCAAGCCGCAGGGCAACGACCGGGATCAGGTCAAGGCGATCAAGGATGGTATCTGCGACGTGTCACTCGGCAACAGCTACTATCTGGGCGCCATGTTGAAGGATCCGGCGCAGAAGTCCTGGGCGGATGCGGTCTATATCAACTTCCCGAATCAGGCTGACCGCGGTGCCCACGTCAACGTGAGTGGCGTGGCCATGACCAAGTATGCCAAGAACAAGGCCGAGGCTCAGAAGCTGATGGAGTTTCTGGCAGGTGACACCGCCCAGCACATGTATGCGGACGTGAATGCCGAGTATCCGGTCAAGGCCGGGGTCGAGCCTTCCGCCATGGTCAAGTCCTGGGGCCGTTTCAAGTCTGACGCGCTACCGGTCAGCGATTACGCCAAGCACCGCAAGGACGCCTTGCAGTTGCTGGATGAAGTGAAGTTCGACTTGTAATCAGATGGGGCCAACGGCCCCATCAACCTCTGTGGTCTCATGAAAAATTTTGGATGGATGACCGGCAGTTGGGCCATCGCCCTGCTGCTGGGTTTACCGGTTATTGCCCTGCTTTTCTCAGCCTTCTCGGCTGAGGGAGATCTCTTTCGCCACCTCGCCGATACCGTGCTGCTGGACTATCTGGCCAATACTCTGGGCTTGGTGGCCGGAGTGGTGCTGCTCAGCCTGCTGTTTGGCGTGCCAACCGCCTGGCTGGTGGCCATGTGTCAGGTGCCGGGGCGGCGCGCCCTGCAGTGGGCGCTGATGCTGCCGATGGCGATGCCCTCATATATCGTCGCCTACGTCTATACCGATCTGCTCGACTACTCGGGCCCGCTACAAGCCGGGTTGCGAGCACTCTTTGGCTGGAATGGTCCGGCCGATTACTGGTTTCCTGCCATTCGCTCCCTCGGCGGCGCCGCCTGGGTGCTGGCGCTGGTGCTGTTTCCCTATGTCTATCTGCTGACCCGCGCCTCCTTTCTCGAGCAGTCAGTCAGCCTCATTCACTCCAGCCGCCTGCTCGGCTGTACGCCGTGGCAGAGCTTTCGTCGTCTCAGTCTGCCGCTGGCGCGCCCCGCCATCATGGTGGCGGTATCGCTGGTGGCCATGGAGACGCTGGCCGACTTTGCCACCGTCCACTTTTTTGCCATCAACACCCTGACCACAGCGGTCTACGACACCTGGCTCGGCTATGGCAGTCTGGCCACTGCGGCGAAACTCTCCTGCCTGATGCTGCTGGCGGTGGTGCTCTTGATCGCGCTGGAGCGCCGCTCTCGCAGTCGACAGCAGGTGTTCCAGAAGTCGATGGGCCATGAGCAGCCGCTGCGCTATCCACTCAAGGGGATGAGCCGTTGGCTGGCGGGTCTCTGGTGCTGGGGGCTGGTGCTGGCCGGTTTCGCCCTGCCGTTTGTCATCCTGCTGGACTACGGGGTGCGCTACTTCGAGTTGTCGTGGACGCCGGAGTTTGTTCGCTTTGCGGGTAACAGCCTGCTTATCTCGGCGCTGACCGCCCTGCTGGCCATGGGGATTGCCCTGCTGCTCGGCTTCTTCCGCCGCCTCGATGGCGGAATCAAGAGCCTGCTGCCCTTGCGCATTGCCGCCATGGGTTATGCCATGCCGGGCACCGTGCTCGCCATCGGCGTGCTGGTGCCGCTCACCGCCCTCGATTTTGCCATCAACGATCTGGCCGAGTGGCTCGGGCGTCAGGGCCCGGGCTTGTTGCTGACCGGCACCATCACCGCCATCGTGTTCGGCTATCTGGTGCGCTTCGTGGCCATCGCCATCGGTTCGGTGGAGAGCAGCATGGGCAAGATCTCCCCCAGTCTCGACATGGCGGCCCGCTCCCTGGGGCAGGGGGATGGCGCCATGCTGCGTCGGGTGCACCTGCCGCTGGTGCGTCGCGGCCTGTTTGCCGGTGCCATGCTGGTATTCATCGAATCCATGAAGGAGCTGCCCGCCGCCCTGCTGCTGCGGCCGTTCAACTTCGATACCCTGGCGACCCACGTCTACCAGTTCGTCTCGGACGAGATGCTGGAGCGCGGCGCACTCGGCGCCATCGTCATCGTGCTGGTAGGGCTGTTGCCGCTGATTTGGGTCAACCGCACTCTGGACAGTCCGGGCCACTGAGTCGCCACGTCGGCCAATGAAATTGCATGCGGTGTGCTGATCCGAAAGGGTGCGCACCGCCAGAAACGAGAGGAAGTCAGCCTTGTCCTGTTTGCAGGTTGAAAATGTCAGTTGCCGTTACAACGGTCGCAATGTGCTGGAGCAGCTCTCCCTGACGGTGGCAGACAACGAGATCGTCTGTTTGTTGGGGGCGAGCGGCTGCGGCAAAACCACGCTGCTCAAGGCCATCGCCGGGCTACTGCCGCTGGCAGAGGGCACGATTCGCCTCGGCGATACTCTGCTCGACGGGCCGGGTGCCAGCGTACCGCCCGAGGCGCGCAATATCGGGATGATCTTTCAGGATTACGCCCTCTTCCCCCACCTGACGGTGGCCGACAACGTCGGCTTCGGTCTGACCCGGCTCGATCGCCGGGCCCGCCAGCAGCAAGTGGACGAGGCGCTGGCGTTGGTCAATCTGCAGGGGCTCGGGGATCGTTATCCGCACCAGCTCTCCGGCGGCCAGCAGCAGCGGGTGGCTATCGCCCGGGCGCTGGTGTGCAAGCCGCGGCTGATGCTGCTGGATGAACCCTTCTCCAACATCGATACCCAGGTGCGGATGAAGCTGATCCTCGAGATCCGCGCCCTGCTCAAGCAGCAGGGGATCGGCGCCATCTTCGTCAGCCACAGCAAGGAGGAGGCGTTCGCCTTCGCCGATCGGCTGGCGCTGTTTCGCGCCGGCCATATCGAGCAGGTGGGCCAACCGGAGCAGCTCTATCGCCGCCCGCAAAACCGCTTCGTGGCGGAGTTTCTCGGCGGGGTCAACTATCTGGCCGCCGAGGTGGTGGACAGCCACTGCGTGCAGACGGCGCTCGGGGTCATCTGTGGCAGCGAGCCCCATGGCCGGGTGGTGGGCGAGCAGTTGCAACTGATGCTCCGCCCCCAGCAGCTGCTGCTGGAGAGCGCCGCAGAGGGCGAGCTCAAGGTGGTGGAGCAGCAGTTCCTCGGCCATCACTGCCGGGTGCTGTTCGAGTGTGGCGATCTGAAGCTGGAGGCGAGCATTGGCGAGCCCCTTGAAGGGATGCGGGCACGGATCAAGGTCGCCCCCCATGGGCTGGTGTTGTTTGACCCTTTGCCCTGAACGCGTGATATCGTCGTGAAATCAAAGAACTGGAACAACTCTGGTTTATAATCGCGCAACGCTAATAGCCCGTAACGCTAACGCCTACTCAGGGGAGAGATATATGAAAGCCCAAGCCGGGATCTGCGCAGAGCCGAATCTGCACGCCCTCTATCTGATGTTCAATCGCACCGGCGATGCCGCCGAACTGGTCGGCCGTCTGGCCAAACTGCCCGCTCTGTGGCAGGCGGTGGCCGCCGATTTCCCCGAGGCCGGTTTCAGCGGGCTGGTTGCCGTCGGCGCCGACGCCTGGGATGGTCTCTACCCTGCCGCCCGTCCGCCCCAGTTCCGCGGCTTTATGGCGCAATCCGCCAATGGTCAGGAAGCCCCCAACACCCCGTTTGATCTCTTCGTGCAGCTGCGTGCCGATCGGGTGGATGTGCTGCACCATGCCGGTCACCGCGTGATGGCGCTGCTGGCCGGAGTGGTCGAGTTGGCCGAAGAGGTTCGCGGTTTCCGCAATCTGGATTGCCGCGACCTGACCGGTTTCGTCGATGGCACCGAGAACCCGCAGGATGAGCACCGCGCCGAAGTGGCGCTGCTGGCCGAGGGCGAGTTTGCCGGTGGCTCCTACATCCACGTTCAGCGCTGGGTCCACGCCATGAGCGACTGGGAGAAGCTGGCGCAAAAAGAGCAGGAAGACATTATCGGTCGCACCAAGCCCGACAACATCGAGTATGAGTCTGCCGCCAAGCCGCTGACCGCCCACATCAAGCGGGTCAACCTCAAGACGCCGAAAGGGGAGTCCATGGAGATCCTGCGCCAGAGTATGCCCTGGGGCACCATGCGTGAGCAGGGACTCTACTTCATCTCCTGCTGCCGCACACCGCAGCACTTCAACGCCATGCTGGCCAGCATGTACAAGGGGGAGGGCAGCCACTTCGACCACCTGCTGCGCTTCACCAAGGCAGTGACCGGCGCGGCTTTCTTCGCCCCATCGGAGGGGTTTCTGATGGCGCAGGGTAAATAAGCCCGCCTGACGAAGACTCAGAAAACAAAAATCCCGGCCTTGGCCGGGATTTTTCGTTCTGGTGTGACCGCTATGAGGCGGTGGCGGCCATTACGGGGTCTGTTCGAACAGCTCGAGGGCGGAGAGGTAGAGCTCTTCGATATCGGTGTCGCTGGTCGGGGTGATGAAGATGGTGTCATCACCGGCGATGGTGCCGAGGATCCCCTCTGCCTTACCGAGAGAGTCGAGCAGGCGGGCGATCAGCTGGGCTGCGCCCGGGCTGGTGTGGATCACCACCAGTGCGCCGTTGTGGTCGACGTCCAGTACCAGATTCTTGAGCGGGCTGGAGGTGGTGGGGACGCCCAGTTCCACCGGCAGGCAGTAGACCATCTCCATCTTGGCATTGCGAGTGCGAACGGCGCCGAAGCGGCTCAGCATGCGCGATACCTTGGACTGGTTGATGTTCTCGAAGCCCAGCTCTTGCAGGGCGGTGACGATTTCTGCCTGGGAGCCAAAGCGCTCTTCTTTCAGCAAGGCTTTAAAGGCCTTGGCCAGTTTTTCTTGCTTGTCGTTGTGTTTCATCTTGGTCTCACGAATGAGGAGGTGTGGCGGCCTGTGTGACACAGGCGGCAGATACGAACAGCGAGGCCATTTTGCATTCATATGCCGTTTTTTGCAAGGAAGCGGCGCTTGTTCTGCATATTGATTCAAAAATGGCTTGCATCAACCTCTATTAGGGATAGAATCGGGATGAAATTTTGAAAACTTATTCAATTGGGCTGTATGGGTATTGAATTAATAGGTATCGAGAAATCCTGGCACAAGGTGCCGGTTCTGCAACAGGTCAGCTTTCGGACATCCCCCGGTGAGACCTTGGTATTGCTGGGCCCGAGCGGTGCTGGCAAGAGTTCCCTGCTACGGATGATGAACCTGCTGGATACCCCGGATGCGGGTGTTCTGCGGATTGGCGAAAGTGAATTTTATTTCCCGAGCGCCCTCTCTGCTGCCGAATTCAACCGCCAGTCCCAACTGCTGCGTCGCAAGGTGGGCATGGTGTTCCAGCAGTACAATCTCTGGCCACATCTCACTGTGATGGAAAATCTGATTGAAGCGCCGGTCAAGGTGCTCGGCATGAGCAAGGAGGCCGCCATCGAGAAGGGGGCTTATCTGCTGGCCCAGCTGCAACTGGCCGACAAGCGCGATGCCTGGCCTGCCCGTCTCTCTGGCGGCCAACAGCAGCGGGTGGCCATTGCCCGTACCCTGATGATGGACCCGGAAGTGCTGCTGTTTGACGAGCCGACCGCCGCGTTGGATCCCGAGATCACCAAAGAGGTGGCCGAGATCATCCGCAATCTGAGCCAGACCGGCATTACCCAGGTGGTAGTGACCCACGAGGTCGACTTTGCCCGCAAGGTGGCCAGTCAGGTGATTTATCTGGAGAAGGGGCGGATCATCGAATCCGGCACCGCCGCCATTTTCCAATCCCCGCAAACCATCCGGTTTGCCGAATTCTTGATGCATTGATATTGAATCGATAAGGAAGCTGTCATGAAAAAGAGTCTGTTGTTGGTTGCTGCCATGGGTCTGTTGAGTACCTCCGTCATGGCCAAAGAGATCAAGTTCGCCACCGAGGCCACCTACGCGCCGTTCGAATACCTGGATGACAAGAACGAGTTTCAGGGTTTTGACATCGATCTGGCCCGCGCCATCTGCGAGCAAGCCAAGCTGGAGTGCAGCTTCCACAACCAGGCCTTTGACAGCCTGATCCCCAGCCTGAAATTCCGTCGCTACGATGCCGCCATCGCCGCCATGGATGTGACCCCAGAGCGCTCCGCGCAGGTCGATTTCTCCGACATCTACTACGAAAATTCGGCGGTATTCGTCGCCAAGAAAGATGCCTTCAAGGGGCCGGAAGAGATGGTCGACAAGACTGTCGGTGTGCAGAACGGCACCTCTCACCAGTCCTATCTGGTGGATAACTGGGTGAGCAAGGGTCTGCTGACCGTGCCTTATGCCAGCTACCAGAGCGCCTTCCTCGACATGATGAATGGCCGTACCGACGGTGTGTTTGCCGATACCGCCGTTGCTGCCGACTGGCTCAAGCAACACAAGGAGTATGCGGTGGTGGGTACGCCGGTGACCGATGCCAAGTACTTCGGTACCGGTTTTGGCATCGCGGTTGCCAAGGGCAATCAGGAGCTGCTGACTCAGCTGAACAAGGGGCTGGCCGAGATCAAGGCCAACGGCACCTATCAGAAAATCTTCGACAAATACTTCGCGCAGTAAGCCATGTTGAGCCTGTTGTTGGATGCAGCCTGGATGACCCTCGGGCTGGCCTTGGCATCACTGGTCGGGGGCATGATATTGGCACTGGCGTTCAGTGCCGCCGAGCTCAGCAAGCAGCGTGCGCTGGTGTGGCCGGTGGCCACCCTGACCACGCTGATCCGTGGCCTGCCCGAGTTGCTGGTGGTGCTGTTCATCTACTTCGGCTCGACCCAGGTGCTGTTCCTCATCACCGGCGAGTATGTGGAGTTCAGCCCGTTCGCCTGCGGCGTGCTGGCGCTCTCCCTGCTGTTTGCCAGCTATGCCACCCAGACCCTGCGGGCGGCGCTCAATGCGGTGCCTGCCGGGCAACGGTTGGCGGCGATGGCGCTCGGTCTTGGCAAGGGCCACATCTTCTTTCGCATCGTGCTGCCGCAGGCGTGGCGTCACGCCCTGCCGGGCCTCGGCAACCAGTGGCTGGTGCTGCTGAAAGACACCGCGCTGGTGTCGCTGATCGGGGTCAATGAGATGATGCGTCAGGCGCAGATGGCCTCGGCCAGTACCTATGAGCCGTTCACCTGGTATGCTGCCGCCGCTCTTATCTATCTGGCTATCGGTCTGGTGAGTGAATACGGCCTCGGGCTCGCTGCTCGCTACACCCGCCGCTACGGAGGCTAACCGATGCAAGAGTATCTCGTTACGTTGCTGGGCGGTCTGGTCACCACGCTGGAACTGACCCTGTTCAGTCTGCTGTTGGGGATAGCTCTGGCGGCCCTGATGACCTGGGTGCTGGAGCTGCGCCTGACGGTGGCGACCCAGCTGGTGCAACTGTGGGTGCTGCTCTTTACCGGTACGCCGCTGCTTATTCAGATTTTTCTGATTTACTACGGGCCGGGGCAGTTCGAGTGGCTGAAAGCCAGCCCGCTCTGGCCGCTGCTCAAGCAGCCCTGGTTCTGCGCCGTGCTGGCGTTGGGTCTCAACACGGCAGCCTACTCCACCCGGTTGTTCAAGGGGGCGCTCGATGCCATCCCGGCCGGTGAGGTGGAAGCGTGCCGGGCGCTCGGTTTCTCCTCCGGCCAGACTCTCTGGATGAAGGTGCGCCACGCGGCCCGCCATCTGGTGCCAGCCTACTCCAACGAGGTGATCCTGGTGCTCAAGGGGAGTTCTCTCGCCAGTACCATCACCATCATGGACATCATGGGGCTGGCGCAGGGGTTGAATGCCCAGACCTACGATACCCTGGCGGTGTTCGGGGTGGCTGGCGGGCTTTATCTGGCGATGAACGGATTGTTAACAATTGGTTTTCGCTGGTGTGAAAAACGGGCGTTGGCATTTCAATCCTGAAACCTTCATAACTACCTCTTTATGGTAAGGAGAAGTGCAGAAAAACTGTGCTTCTCCTCCAACTTTTTGTATTTCCCTCCAATTTTTACTCCCGCGTGTTTCTTGGCTCACAGAACCCGTGACTGCAACTGTTATCAGATTGTTTTTTATGGGGGGATCCATTAAGGTTGGGCGCACAACAAGAAACAACCTTAAACCTACGCTTAAACATGGAGTTGATCATGAAAGTTGCCGTTCTGGGTGCCGCTGGTGGCATCGGTCAAGCCCTCGCTCTGCTGTTGAAAAACCGTCTGCCGGCTGGCTCCGAGCTGAGCCTGTATGACATCGCCCCGGTCACCCCGGGTGTGGCCGTTGACCTCAGTCATATTCCTACCGACGTCGCCATCAAGGGCTTCTGCGGTGAAGATCCGACTCCTGCGCTGGTTGGGGCCGATGTGGTGCTGATCTCCGCCGGTGTGGCACGCAAGCCGGGGATGGATCGCTCCGACCTGTTCAACATCAACGCCGGTATCGTCAAGAATCTGGTCGAGAAGTGCGCGGCCACTTGCCCGAAAGCACTGATCGGCATCATCACCAACCCGGTCAACACCACTGTGGCCATCGCCGCCGAAGTGCTGAAGAAAGCCGGTGTCTATGACAAGCGTCGCCTGTTCGGCGTTACCACCCTGGACGTGATCCGCGCCGAGACCTTCGTGGCCGCCGCCAAAGGGCTGAACATCGACAAGGTACGCGTCAACGTGATCGGTGGTCACAGTGGCGTCACCATTCTGCCGCTGCTCTCCCAGATTGAAGGCGCCTCCTTCACTGCTGAAGAAGTGGCTGCCATGACCAAGCGCATCCAGAATGCCGGTACCGAAGTGGTGGAAGCCAAAGCCGGTGGCGGTTCTGCGACCCTCTCCATGGGTCAGGCGGCTTGCCGTTTCGGTCTCTCCCTCATCAAGGGTCTGCAGGGTGAAGCCAACGTTGTTGAGTGCGCCTACGTGGAAGGCAACGGCGAGCACGCCACCTTCTTCGCGCAGCCGGTACTGCTGGGCAAGAACGGCGTCGAAACCGTACTGGATTACGGCAAGCTGAGCGCGTTCGAGCAAGAAGCGATGGAAGGCATGCTGGCTACCCTGAAAGCCGATATCCAGCTGGGTGTCGATTTCGTCAAGTAAGCGGGTCAACCGTGCCAACAAGGGAGCTTCGGCTCCCTTTTGTCTTGATGAGATCCGCCCGGCAGGCTAAGGGGATGGGGGTTGGTGCCGATAACAGAGTGCAGCAGGAGATCCTTATGATGAAACCCCTTACCCTTCTCGTTCTTGTCGGTGCATTTAGCGCGCCCCTCTATGGTGCCGAGGCGGTATCGGCTGCCGTATCGAGCGATGCGCCAGCGGTCAGTGCCTCGATGCCGACCGCAAGCAGTGCTGCGGTGGCAACGGCGCCTGTCTCTGCCGCTACGGCCACTCCCACTCCCGCTCCCTCTGAGGCTGCCCCCGTCTTGCTCCCGGCCGAGCCGGTCACACCGGTCGCCAGCAGTGGCGAGGGTGCCGCACCGCTGCCACAACCGGTGGAACCCGCTGCTGCGGTTGCACCTCCCGCGCCACTGGCTGCTGGCGAGTTGCAGGCGGTGCCGCTCTATCGTCAGGACGAGCTGCTCAACTGGATTGAGCAGGGGCGCCATCTCACTCAGGTGAAGCAGGATCGCTGTCAGCTGACTCAGGATATCGAAGCGCGCGCCTCGGTGATGAAGATCCCGGCCTATCAGTACCTCTGGGGGGATATGCTGGCGTGGGGCGTCTGTACCAAGCCCAATGCAGAACTCGGAGTGCAATATATGTGGGAGGCGGCCAATCAGGGGTTGGCGCCCGCGCTGGAGCAACTGGGCCGCTACTACTGGAAGGGAACCCTGGTGCAGAAGGATCTGGTGCGAGCCGAGACCCTGATGCGCGAGGCGGCCAGCCTCGGTTTTCTGCGGGCCCGCATCGAGTGGGTCGAGATGCTGCTGCAGGGGATGGGCAGTCCGCTCGATTATGAGGATGCCTACCGTTGGCTCCATGGCGCTGTCATCGGTGACAAGGCGCTGCACCAGAAGGCGGCGAGTCTGCTCAACCGTCTTGGCAACCGGATGCCGGCCAACGTGGTGGCCCGCGCCAAGGCGATGCACTGATCCAACAAAATGACCCACAGATCTGCATCTGTGGGTCCGGTTCCAGCCGCCGTGCCATGACAGGCCGGAGCCTCCCTCCGTTATATGGCCGCCCGCGCCTTAGAGATCTTGATGGGGGCCAAAAACTTCGTAATGAAGCTGCCCGGCCGGCACCCCCGCCGCCAGCAGCTGCCGCTTGATCGCCTGCATGAAGCCGAGGGGACCACAGAAGTAGTAGTGGGCCTGTGGTGTTATGCGCTCCTTTACTGCAGTCAGATCCATGGTGCCGGAAAGGTCGTAATCTTCGCCCTTTACATCACTGGCCTCCGGCTCCCGATACCAGACCCGGCTCAGCAAGTTGGGATGCTGGCGGGATTTTTGCTGAATATCCTCCCGAAAGGCGTGTACAGCGCCCTGTTCGCAGGCGTGCAGCCAGGTGATATCGGCCTGATGGCTGCTCGCCAGTAACTGGTTGAGCATGCTCATCATCGGCGTCACGCCGACACCGGCGGAGAGCAGTACCACTGGGGTCTGGCTGTCGGCTTTCAGATAGAAATCGCCAGTGGGGGGCATGACTTCGATCTTGTCACCCGCCTGCAGGTGATCGTGCAGCAGATTGGAGACCTGACCCTGCGGTTCGCGCTTGACGCTGATGCGGTAATGCTGGCCATTGGGCGCATCGGAGAGAGAATATTGGCGGATCTCCTGATATTCCAGCTCGGGGTGAACCAGCTTGACGCTGAGGTATTGGCCCGGTTTGAAGGCCAGTACCGGCTTGCCATCTTCCGGCGCCAGCAGGAAGGAGGTGATGAGCGCGCTCTCGGCCCGCTTCTCCTTGATGATGAAGCTGCGGGTACCTTGCCAGCCGCCATCCTGATTGGCCTTCTCCTGATAGATCTCCCGCTCGCGGCCGATAAAGATGTCGGCCAGCACGCCATACGCTTTGCCCCATGCCTCCAGCACCTCGTCGGTGACCGTACTTCCTCCCAATTCTTTGAGCGTGGCCAAGAGATGACTACCTACAATGTGATATTGTTCCGGCTGGATCAGGAATCCGGTATGTTTGTGCGCAATCCGCTCGACCGCACCGGCGAGCGCCCCCAGATTGTCGATATTCCTGGCGTAAGCCGCGACCGCATTGAACAGGGCCAGCGGCTGGCCGCCACTGCGTTGATGGGCCAGGTTGAAGATATCTTTCAGCTCCGGGTTATGGCTGAACATCCGTTGATAGAAGTGCTGGGTAAGGGCCGGACCTGCTGATTCGAGCAGCGGGATGGTGCTTTTGATGACGGCAACGGTGGTTTGATCTAGCATATAGCCTCGTTCTAATTGAACATATAAAATGTCATTTAATAAGTGGCATCCTAGATGTTTATTTGATTTGAATCAATACTCCACTTTTCGCATTGCGCTAATCAGGTTTTATGAGACTAACCAGTTATACAGATTTCGGATTGAGAGCCCTGCTCTATCTTGCCACCCTGCCGGAAGGTGAGTTGTCGAGCGTTGCCAAGGTATCGGCCCTGTATGGCGTTTCCCGCAACCACATGGTGAAGGTGGTTAATCAGCTGGTGAAGCTGGGCTATCTGCAATCCCAGCGGGGCAAGAATGGCGGTATTCGCATGGCTTGCGATCCGGCCACCATCAATATCGGGCAGGTTATCCGGGCGCTGGAAGGCAATCTGGACGGGATCGACTGCGGCTCGCCCGTTTGCCATATCGTCTCGGTCTGCCTGCTCAAGAGCGCGCTGCGAGAGGCGATGGATGCATTTTTGGCGGTGATGGACAGCTATACGCTGCAAGACCTGCTGGCCAACCGTGACGAGTTGCAACGGGTCTTCGGCGAGTTGATCCCGACCCTGGTGCTGGAGCCGGATGACGAAGACGAACAATGAAAATGAGCAATAGAAAAGGGCTGCCACCGGCAGCCCTTTTTCAATGTTGTGAATCCGTATCAGCTCGGTAAGATGCCGGCATGATCCGCGCCATCTTCACCATGTTGTTCTCCACATCGAGGATTTCGATAGGATAACCGGCCAGTCGGATCCCGATGTTGGGCTGGGGGATCTCCTCCAGATATTCGAGGATCAGACCGTTGAGGGTGCGCGGGCCGTCGATGGGCAGGTGCCAGTTCATCTCCTTGTTCAGCTCGCGCACACTGGCCGAACCTTCCACCAGAAACGTGCCGTCCGGCTGGGGGTGGATCTCGTCGCTCGGCGCTGGCGTCATGGAGGTGGTGAAGTCGCCCACGATCTCTTCCAGAATGTCGTCCAGGGTGATCAGCCCCTGAATATCGCCATACTCATCGACAATCAGGCCGATCCGCTCCTTGTTGCGCTGGAACTTGGCCAGCTGCACGTTAAGCGGGGTCCCTTCCGGAATGAAGTAGATTTCGTCCACTTCCCGCAACAGACTCGATTTGTTGAACAGATCCCGAGCTACCAGTCTCAGGGCATCGCGGGCGTGTAAAAAGCCGACAACGTCGTCGATATTGTCACGATAGAGCAGGATTTTGGTGTGGGCGCAGTGAGCCAGCTGACGCTGGATGCTCTTCCAGTCATCGTTGATGTCGATGGCGTAGATATCGCTGCGCGGCACCATGATGTCCTCGACCAGCATCTTGTCGAGATCCAGGATGCTGAGCAGCATCTCCTGATGACGCTTGGGGATCAGGTTGCCTGCCTCGTTGACGATGGTGCGCAGCTCCTCGGTGTTGAGGGAGTCATCCTTGTTGGGATTGATCTTCAGCATCTTGAGCAGGCCGCTGGTGATGCCGTTGATCAGCCAGACCAGCGGCGAGAGCGGCACCATCAATCCTTTCAGGATCCAGGAGGCGGGATAGGCGATCTTCTCCGGGAACATGGCGGCCAGGGTCTTGGGGGTCACTTCACCAAACACCAGCACCACCAGGGTCAGGCCGAAGGTGGCGATGGCGACCCCGAGATCACCAAACAGCCGGATGCAGACGATAGTGGCGATGGCGGAGGCGAGGATATTGACCAGATTGTTGCCGATCAGGATCAGCCCCAGCAGGCGATCGGGGCGGGCGAGCAGTTGCTCGACGCGGCGTGCGGCTTTGTGTTTGGTCTGTGCCAGATGCCGCAGCTTGTAGCGGTTGATGGACATCAGGCCGGTTTCGGAACTGGAGAAAAAAGCGGATAGAAGGATCAAGATAACGAGGACAATCAGTAATGTGCTCGTTGAGATGCTGTCCAAAAAGGGCTCCTGTTGGATGGTGTGACGAAAAGAGTGGGGGTCAGCTCAACAACACTTCTTTGACGAAGCGGCTGCCAAAGTAGGCAAGAGTCAGGATGACGCTGCCAATCAGACTAAGCGTGATGACTTTGCGGCCGCGCCAGCCATAGGTGTGATGACCCCACAGCAGCAGCACGTAGACACACCAGGCAAGAATGGAGAGCACCGCCTTGTGGGATTTGCCCTGGGCGAACATGTCTTCGAGGAAGAAGAGGCCGGAGGCGATGGAGAGGGTCAGCAGCAGCACCCCCGCAGAGATGAGCTGGAACAGCCGTTTCTCCACCGTCATCAGTGGTGGCATGGTTGGCAGGTTGCTGATTTTTCTCGATTTAAGCTGCTTGTCCAGACAGGCGAGCTGCAGCGCAAACAGACAGGCGATCATCAATACCGAGTAGGCCATCAGCGCGAGGCCGATGTGCAGCAGCAGCTGGGGATGGGCCTCCAGATGGGTGATGTAGCGACCCGGGATCAGGGCGCTTGCCGCCAGCAGCAGGGCCGAGAAGCTGTAGACCACCGGCAGCAGGATCCAGCCGTTGAAGCGGCGGGTGACGCAGGTCATGAAGCAACTGATGATGAGGCTGACCAGCGAGGCGACGTTGAGCATGCTCAGGTTCTGGCCGGAACTCTGCAATACCTCTGAACCGAGGGCGCTGGCATGGGCGATCAGGGCCAATCCGATACAGGCAAACAGGGAGCGCTGTCCCACCGGCTTGGCGCTCAGTAACAGATGCAGGGAGGCGATGATGGCCAGCAGATAAAACGCCAGGGCCAGAACAGAGATTACGATCATAACCAGGTCGTTGTTGCACAAGCTTTTGAGGGTAAGAGGGGCAGTATACCTTGCACGAGAAGTGCTCGCCAGTTGTGCAACGGTCGATCTGCCCATATATAGGGAGAAGGTCCCTGCTGCCAGGGTGCGGTGAATAATCGTCCTCGCGCCCGCTCTGGGTTATAATGCCCCCAATTTATTACGCCAAGAACCGGAATCCGTCATGTTTGAGAATTTGACTGAACGACTCTCGCGCACCTTGCGCAATGTCAGTGGCCGTGGTCGCCTGACCGAAGAGAACATCAAGGAAACCCTGCGCGAAGTCCGCATGGCGCTGCTCGAGGCGGATGTCGCCCTGCCGGTAGTGCGTGATTTCGTGGCGCGCGTCAAAGAGCGCGCGGTCGGGCAGGAAGTGGCCAAATCCCTGAGCCCGGGCCAGGCATTTATCAAGATTGTGCACGGTGAACTGGTCACCGTGATGGGGGAGGCCAACGAACAGCTCAATCTGGCTGCCCAGCCGCCCGCGATCATCCTGATGGCCGGTCTGCAGGGTGCCGGTAAAACCACCACGGTCGGCAAACTGGCCAAGCTGCTCAAAGAGCGCAGCAAGAAGAAGGTGCTGGTGGTCAGTGCCGACGTTTACCGCCCTGCGGCGATCAAGCAGCTGGAGACCCTGGCCAGCGACATCGGCGTCGACTTCTTCCCGAGCGATGCCAGCCAGAAGCCGGTCGACATCGCCACTGCCGCCATCGATCAGGCGCGCAAGAAGTTCTATGACGTGGTGATCGTCGATACCGCCGGTCGTCTGCACGTCGATAGTGACATGATGGCCGAGATCCAGGATCTGCACGCCACCATCAAGCCGGTTGAAACCCTGTTTGTGGTGGATGCCATGACCGGTCAGGATGCCGCCAACACCGCCAAGGCGTTCAACGAAGCGTTGCCGCTCACCGGTGTGATCCTCACCAAGGCGGATGGTGACGCCCGTGGTGGTGCCGCGCTGTCGGTGCGTCACATCACTGGCAAACCGGTCAAGTTTATCGGTATGGGTGAAAAGACCGATGCGCTGGAGCCATTCCACCCGGATCGTCTCGCTTCCCGCATCCTCGGTATGGGCGATGTGCTGTCGCTGATCGAGGAAGTCGAGCGCAACGTCGATAAAGAGAAAGCTGCCAAGCTGGCCAGCAAGGTCAAGAGCGGCAAAGGCTTTGATCTGGAAGATTTCCGCGAGCAGCTGGCCCAGATGCGCAACATGGGCGGCATGATGGGGATGCTCGACAAGTTGCCTGGCATGTCCGGCTTGCCGGATAACGTGAAAGATCAGATGGATGACAAGCTCACCGTGCGGATGGAAGCCATCATCAGCTCCATGACGCCGAAAGAGCGCGCTCATCCCGATCTCATCAAGGGTTCCCGCAAACGACGTATCGCCGCAGGCTCCGGCATGCAGGTGCAGGACGTGAACAAGCTGCTCAAGCAGTTCACCGAGATGCAGCGCATGATGAAAAAAATGTCCGGCAAGGGCGGCATGCGCAAGATGATGAGCCAGATGAAGAACATGATGCCCCCCGGTTTCGGTGGCGGCCGCGGCCCGTTCTGATCCGGTCAGCGTGTTGATGGGGGTCTGCAGCGGCAGGCCCCTTTTCATTGCGGTTCTGCGCAAAAAATGGCTGGCTTGGTTGCAATTATTACGAATCCAAGTAGAATTACGCGGCTTATTTTAAGCTAGGGTCCGCGTGTTTGCGGGCCTTGTTCATTAGATGTTAATGAGGACGATATGGTAACCATTCGTTTACAACGTGGTGGCGCGAAAAAGCGTCCGTTTTACCAGGTAGTAGTTTCTGACAGCCGTTGCGCCCGTGACGGTCGCTTCATCGAGCGCGTTGGTTTCTTCAACCCGGTTGCTGCTGGTTCTGCTGAAAAGCTGAACCTGGACCTGGCTCGTATCGAGCATTGGGTTGCTACTGGTGCCGCTGTTTCTGACCGCGTTGCCAAGCTGATCAAAGACGCTAAAAAAGCTGCTTAATCAGCTAAACGGTAAGGAGTTAAGGTGGAAAAACCTATAGTTCTGGGCACCCTGGGTACCGTTTATGGCATCAAGGGCTGGCTTAAAGTGAACTCCTTCACCGATGTTGCCGAAGCGATTTTCGATTACAACCCTTGGCTGATTAATCAGAACGGGGCGTGGCGTGAAATTCGGGTTTCATCCTGGAAGCGTCACAACAAGGGTCTGATCTGCAAACTCGATGGTATCGATGTGCGCGAAGATGCCCTGGCATTGACCAATGTCGAGATTGGCGTACCAGCCGATCTGTTGCCTGCGTTGCCTGAAGGTGAGTTCTACTGGCGTGACCTGATTGGTTGCTCCGTGGTGACCACCAAGGGATACGACCTGGGCAAGGTGACCGAATTGATGGAAACCGGCTCCAACGATGTGTTGGTGGTTGAGGCCAATGTAAAAGATGCCTTTGGTGCAAAGGAGCGGTTGATTCCGTTCCTGGAAGAGCAGGTGATCAAGAATATTGATCTGACTGCTCGAACAATCGAAGTTGATTGGGATCCTGGTTTCTAGTTTCCCGCGCTAACACGGGTGCCGGAGGTTTCTTATGTGGATTGGGGTCATTAGCCTCTTCCCTGAAATGTTCCGAGCCATTACCGAGCACGGGGTAACGGGTCGGGCCGTCAAGAGTGGCCTGCTGCAGATTGAGTGCTGGAACCCCCGGGAGTTTACCCACGATAAACACCGTACGGTCGATGATCGTCCTTATGGTGGTGGGCCCGGCATGTTAATGATGGTTCAGCCGTTGCGTGACGCGATTCATGCAGCCAAGCAAGCGGCGGGAGACGGGGCGAAAGTCATCTATCTCTCTCCTCAGGGACGCAAGCTGACTCAAGCGGGCGTAACCGAGTTGGCGACGAATCAGAAACTGATTCTGGTAGCCGGTCGATACGAAGGTATCGATGAACGCGTGATACAAACCGAAGTCGACGAAGAGTGGTCTATCGGGGATTACGTGTTAAGTGGTGGCGAGTTGCCTGCCATGACCCTGATCGATGCGGTTTCGCGTCTGGTCCCGGGGGTTTTGGGTGATCAGGCCAGTGCCGAGCAAGACTCCTTCACGGATGGCTTGCTGGATCATCCCCACTACACTCGGCCGGAGGTGTTGGATGGATTGGCGGTGCCCGAGGCGCTGACAAGCGGCAATCACGAAGTGATTCGACGCTGGCGTCTCAAACAGTCGCTCGGACGAACCTGGCAAAGAAGGCCGGAACTTATTAACAACCTAGCTCTGACTGACGAGCAAGAATCACTTCTTGCCGAGTATGTCCGCGAAGTGCGTGACAGCGTTAAGTAGAGTTTTCAGTTTATCCTAGGTAAGGAAAGACAATGAGCAAGATTATTCAGCAGCTTGAACAAGAGCAACTGCGTACCGACATCCCGGCTTTTGCCCAGGGCGACACTGTACGTGTTCAAGTTCGTGTTAAAGAAGGTGGTAAAGAGCGTCTGCAGGCTTTCGAAGGCATCGTTATTGCCAAGCGTAACCGCGGTCTGCACTCTGCTTTCACCGTTCGCAAGATCTCCAACGGCGAAGGTGTTGAGCGTGTATTCCAGACTCACTCTCCGCTGATCCACAGTGTAGAACTGAAGCGTCGTGGTGATGTTCGCCGCGCCAAACTGTACTACCTGCGCAACCTGTCCGGCAAAGCTGCTCGTATCAAAGAGAAGCTCAACTAATTCGATTCGAATTGGTGTCGGTATGTCGGCAAATAGCTCGACAGGTAGTGAAAAGGCTCGCCAATGGCGAGCCTTTTTTGTATCCGTCTATGGGCTATCTGGGGGACGTTACTGGATGACCCGTACTACCGAGTTATCGCGCCCGAAGGGGCCTGGTACATAGTCATCCGCTGCCCAGTCATTCTCGTAGAGGGTCTCCCCTTCCGGGGTGATGAGCTGGTAGCAATATTCGAAGTAACCCGGGCCGTCGGTCGGCAGATTGAGGGTGGCTTTGAACTCGCCGCTCTTCATGCGTTTCAGCTCGACCGGTTGCCACTGGGTGAACTCGCCGATCAGCATCACCTGCTCCGCACCTGCGGCGGCCTCTTTTTCTACTGCAAAGGTCACCTTGACCTCGGGCTTGGACTTTAAAAACTGTTTGATCAGTGGCATGACGCCTCCTTGTCTGTGAGTTAAAAATGGCTCCTGTCTATTTTTATACCATCATATGACAAAGATGTTGATAAGGCAGATCAAGTCGGCAAGGCAAAATAGCGTTGCAGCAGGCTGTGGGTGAAGTCGATCTTGAGATAGAAGCCGCGCGGCAGGGTCATGATGGGTTGACCATCGCGACCGATGGCTCTTGTCAGTGCCTTGTTGTTGGCGGCCTTGGGCCGCAGTTGCATCACCTGGCCGTGGCGCGCGCTGATCTGCTCCACTTCCCCCAGCACTATCATGTCCATCAGCTCCTCCCAGTCCTGACGCAGTAGCCGATCTTCCTCTTCATTCGGGCTCCACATCAGCGGCATACCGACCCGCCGCTCGCCAACCGGGATCTCGCGACTGCCTTCCACCGGGATCCAGAGCACCCGGGAGAGCTTGTTACGCACGTTTGACTCCTCCCATCGCTGGCCGCTGACGCCGATCAGCGGGGCGACGCAGACGAAGGTGGTTTCCAGCGGTTTGCCCTGAGGATCCACGGGGATCGTCTTGAGTTCGATCCCCAGCTCCGGGAAGTCCTGTTCCGGCTTGCTGCCCGCGCTGGCTCCCAGTTGCAGCTCGATCAACTGACCGACCCACCCCTTGTCACGGCGCAGATCGTTGGGCACCGCGACGCCAGCCTCGGCGGCCAGCTGCGCCAGGGTGAAGCCAGCCATGGCATAGGCGCGGCTCAATAACTCCTGCTCGGATTGGGGATTGCTTGGCATAGTTGGCTCCATCTTGCTCGCCATATTCTAACAGGGGAGGATCCCGAGAAGGATCGCTGTTTTTATAACCGATCCTGAGTGGATAAGATCAAATGCAGAGAATTTGGGGGCTATCAGCTCATCGTGATGATTTTAAAGGGTTTTGTCTGTTTTATCGAGCAGTGATCCTGGCCTGGTTTGACCTCGAAATAGTTGTCCAAGGGTTTGTGCATGATGTTACACACAGTTATCCACAGAAATCTTGGATAAGTGGATGAAAGTGGGTGGAGTCGCTGATATGTTACAAAAAATTGTGAATGCCACCCCATTTTTACCGGGTAAACGGGGTAGATATTGTGCCACTCCTGTGGATAATTTCGCCGCGGTGGATCTTTGAGCAGTTGAACTTGTTCACAATCCGGATCATGGATCTGGCTCTTTGATTGACATGGATCTAGATCCAGTTGTTTTGATTCAACCATATGTATAATAATGTTTTTTTGTCTTTTTATCTGCGAGGTTGCGCGAAAGGTCGCTTTTTGCGTACAGTTAAAAAGTACTGTATATACCCGTTTGCTAACAGCTTTATGCACAGCCTGGGTGGGCAACTTGGGGGCGCGGATCCTTGGATTTGTTTATAAGTATGTTTGAAATTGAAAGTTATTCATGAAATAGGGGATTCACTCCTTGTTTGCTGCCACGGAGTGAATGTGGAACAATCTCCTTATAGATTCAGCCTTTATAAGGTGATCACGTGATTGATGGCGACGGATTTCGTCCCAATGTCGGTATCGTGATCTGTAACCGTGAAGGACAAGTGTTGTGGGCTAAACGCTATGGGCAGCACTCCTGGCAGTTTCCGCAGGGGGGGGTTGATGATGGTGAAACGCCAGAGCAGGCCATGTATCGAGAGCTGTATGAGGAGATTGGCCTCAAGCCCGAAGATGTGACCATCATGGCCACCAGTCGTAACTGGCTAAAGTACCGTTTACCCAAACGTCTTGTCCGCTGGGACAGTTCACCGGTCTGTATTGGCCAAAAGCAAAAATGGTTCCTGTTACAACTTGGTCCGGGCAGGGAATCGCGGATCCAGTTCGGCTGTCATGGCCATCCCGAATTTGACGACTGGCGTTGGGTCAGCTTCTGGTACCCGGTGCGTCAGGTCGTCTCGTTCAAGCGGGAGGTTTACCGCCGGGTCATGAAAGAGTTTGCCCCGCTGGCGATGCCGGTGCCGGCAGTGCAGGTCAACAAGAAGGATGGGCGGCGCAATCGCCCCCGTTAAGGAGCACAGATTAGTTGTTAACGGAACTGAGACGTATCGTCGAGAGCATGGCCGAGGCCAATACCCTCGAGCAGGCCTTGCAGGCATTGGTGAGCCAGACCCGGCACGCCATGGCAGTGGACTGCTGCTCCGTCTATGTCTCGGAACCCGAGGTGCGCCGCTATCGCCTGGCTGCCACCGACGGCTTGGCCCCGTCCGCGGTTGGCAAGGTGACCCTGCCCTACGAGCAGGGCATCGTCGGTCTGGTGGGTCAGCGGGAAGAGCTGATCAACCTGGCTGATGCCCCCGCGCACCCCAGTTTCAAATTCCTGCCCGATGTCGCCGAAGAGGCGTTCCGCTCCTTCCTGGGCGCTCCCATCATGCACCAGCGTCAGGTGGTCGGCATTCTGGTGGTGCAGCAGAAGGAGAGCCGCCGCTTCGATGAAGGGGAGGAGTCCTTTATGGTCACCTTGGCGGCCCAGCTGGCGGCGCGGATCGCCCAGGCGCAGGCCAAGGGGTGGTTGCAGAAGACCGACTGGAGCAAGCCGCTGCGCGGTATTGCTGGTGCCAGCGGCATCGCCATGGCCAAGGCCTGGGTATGGCGGCCTCACAAGGCGCTCTCGTCCATCACCCCGCGCAAGGATGAAGACCATGTCAGCCAGCTGGAGCGGCTGGAGCTGGCCGTGGAGGAGGTGCGCCACGATCTGGAGAGTCTGGCGCTGCGCTTTCGCGAGAGCTACAGCCAGGATTCGGTGGCGATCTTCGACATCTATCTCCATCTGCTGAACGATCCCGGCTACATCAAGCCCATTCGCAATAAGGTGAGCAAGGAGCATTGGACGGCCGTCTCGGCGGTCAAGCTGATCAGCGATCGCTTGATCGAGCAGTTCAAGGGGATGAAGGATCCCTACCTGCAGGAGCGCTCCACCGACGTGAAGGATATTGCCCAGCGGCTGATCAGCCGACTGGTGCAGAATGAACCGGAACATATCTCCATCGGCGAGCCGGTGGTGCTGGTTGCCGACGAGGTGACCGCCACCATTCTGGCAGAAGTGCCCCGCGAGTATCTGACCGGGGTGGTCTCGCTCAAGGGGGGTACCAACTCCCACGCGGCCATTCTGGCCCGCGCCATGGGCGTGGCCGCCATCATGGGGGTGGATCTGCCCCTTGGCGACATCGGCGGTCGCATGCTGGTGGTCGATGGCTACAGCGGCGATCTCTTCATCGAACCCAATCAGGTGATCCTGACCGAGTATCGTCAGTTGCTCAATGAGGAGCGGGCACTCGATACCCTGGTGCGCAGCGTCGACAACCTGCCATCCGAGACCGCCGATGGCACCAAGGTCTCCCTGCTGCTCAATGCGGGGCTCAGTGCCGATACCGAGATCTCGCTCAACCAGCTGGCGGACGGGGTCGGGCTCTATCGCACCGAGATCCCCTTTATGCTGCAGGAGAGCTTCCCCTCCGAGTGGGAGCAGACTGCCCGCTATCGCGGCATTCTCGAGACCTACCGCAACCGGCCGGTCTGCATGCGGACGCTGGATGTGGGCGGCGACAAGCCGTTACCCTATTTCCCCATTGTCGAGGAAAACCCCTTCCTTGGCTGGCGGGGGATCCGGATCACCCTGGATCACCCGGAGCTGTTTCTGGTGCAGCTCAAGGCGATGCTGCGGGCCAGCGAAGGGCTGGACAATCTGGCCATCATGCTGCCGATGATCAGCAGCGTCAGCGAAATCAAAGCCTCCCGTCGTCTGCTGGATCAGGCGTGGCGAGAGGTGTCGGAAGAGGCGGCGAGCCGCGATGCGGTGATCCGCTACCCCAGCCTCGGGGTGATGATTGAGGTGCCTTCAGCCCTCTTTATCTTGCCGGAGATGGCACCACTCATCGACTTCTGGTCGGTGGGCAGCAATGACTTGACCCAGTACTTGCTGGCGGTGGACCGCAACAACTCCCGGGTGGCCAACATCTACGATGCCTTCCATCCTGCAGTGATCCGCGCGCTGCAACAGCTGGTTGATGCCTCCCACCGTTACCAGAAGCCGGTGTCGGTCTGTGGCGAGCTGGCTGGTGATCCGGTCGGTGTACTGCTGCTGCTTGCCATGGGCTATCGCCGCTTCAGTATGAACACCCACAACATCGCCCGGATCAAGTACGTACTGCGTCAATCCACCCTGAGCGAGTTGACCGAACTGATGGCCGATGGTCTCAAGCATGACAATCCCCACATACTGCGCGGCCTGTTTGCCCGCTATCTGGAGGAGCATGGTTTGGGCGGTTTGCTGCGAGCCGGTCATAAATCGAAACAGAGTGATTGATAATCATGCCTTGTCCCTGCTGACGAATGATCGGAAAATGCGGCTTTTATTTTGACTGGGGCCGCTTATGCAGCACGATGGATATTGGGTTTTCTCGCAGATTGATCCCGTAGCATTCAGTTTGGGACCACTATCGGTACGCTGGTATGGTCTCATGTACCTGTTTGGTTTCGCTTTTGCCATGTGGCTTGCCGGCCGTCGCGCCGATGCACCGAACAGCGGCTGGACCCGCAACGAGGTGTCGGATCTGCTGTTCTACGGTTTCCTCGGGGTGATCCTCGGTGGCCGTGTCGGTTACGTGCTGTTCTACAACTTCGATCTCTTCCTGGCGGATCCCACCTATCTGTTCAAGATCTGGACCGGCGGCATGTCGTTCCACGGTGGTCTGATCGGGGTTATCACCGCAATGATCTGGTTTGCTCACAAGACCAAGCGCCACTTCTTCACCGTGGCCGACTTTGTGGCGCCGCTCATTCCGTTTGGCCTCGGCGTTGGCCGGATCGGCAACTTCCTCAACGGCGAGTTGTGGGGGCGGATCACCGATGTGCCTTGGGCGATCATCTTCCCGGAAGCGGGCCCCGAGCCGCGTCATCCCTCCCAGCTCTACCAGTTCGCACTGGAAGGGGTGGTGCTGTTCATCATTCTCAACCTGTTCTGGCGCAAGAACCCGCCACGCGGCGCCATCTCCGGCATGTTCCTGCTGTTCTACGGCCTGTTCCGCTTCCTGGTGGAGTTTGTGCGCCAGCCGGACAGCCAGCTTGGTCTCTACTTCCAGGAGATCAGCATGGGCCAGATCCTCTCCACCCCGATGATTATCGCCGGTGCCCTGATGATTTGGGTCGCCTACAAGCGCCCGCAGTTGTTCGGTAATGCCGTGAAGGAGGCGAAATAATGCGAGCTTATCTCGACCTGATGCAGAAGATCCTCGATGAGGGCACCGTCAAGTCTGACCGTACCGGCACCGGTACCGTCTCCCTGTTCGGCCATCAGATGCGCTTCAATCTGGCGGAAGGTTTCCCGCTGGTGACCACCAAGAAGTGCCACCTGCGCTCGATCATTCACGAGCTGCTCTGGTTCCTCAATGGCGATACCAATACCGCCTATCTGAAGGAAAACGGCGTCAGCATCTGGGATGAGTGGGCAGACGAGAATGGCGATCTGGGGCCAGTATACGGTGCTCAGTGGCGTTCCTGGCCTGCGGCCGACGGGTCTGTCATCGACCAGATCCAGAAAGCGGTGGATGACATCAAGCACAACCCGGATTCGCGCCGCATCATTGTCTCCGCCTGGAACGTGGGTGAGCTGGACAAGATGGCGCTGGCCCCTTGCCACGCCTTCTTCCAGTTCTATGTGGCGGACGGCAAGCTCTCCTGCCAGCTCTACCAGCGCAGCTGTGACGTGTTCCTCGGCTTGCCGTTCAACATTGCCAGCTATGCCCTGCTGACCCATATGATGGCCCAGCAGTGCGATCTGGAAGTGGGTGACTTCGTCTGGACCGGTGGTGATGTGCACCTCTACTCCAACCACATGGAGCAGACTGCGCTGCAGCTTTCCCGTGAGCCACGTTCTTTGCCGACTCTGGTGATCAAGCGCAAGCCGGATTCCATCTTCGACTACAAGTTCGAGGATTTCGAGATCGAGGGTTATGACCCCCATCCCGGTATCAAGGCGCCCGTCGCCATCTGATAGCAAGGCGCCTCAGGGCGCCTTTTTTATGCAGCTAAATAATTGAAAATTCATTTTATTGATTAATAAGACGGTAGCCTGAGACGAGGCAAAACCTGCTTATAGCAGGTATGTTCTATTTTGCCTTCGGTTTTTTCGTTGTGTTGAGCAGCAAGAAACGATTTTCCATTGGTTGTTGCAGGATATAGACTCAAATCAAAGCAATACGGTGGAAAATTTAACCATGAGTGACGTAATCAAAAAGTTCCTGAAGCTGGAGGCCGCCTCCGGAATTATTCTGATCATGGCTGCCATGCTGGCAATGATTTTAGCCAATACCGCGCTGGCTGGCGGGTATCAGGCATTTCTCGACACGCCGGTGCAGGTGCGCATCGCGGCCCTCGACATCAACAAGCCGCTGCTGCTCTGGATCAACGATGGCTTCATGGCGATCTTCTTCCTGCTGGTTGGTCTGGAAGTGAAGCGTGAAATGCTGGAAGGGGCGCTCTCGACCCGGGTTCAGGCGACCTTCCCGGCGATTGCGGCGGTGGGTGGCATGCTGGCGCCGGCCTTGATCTACGCCTTTTTCAACTATTCGGACGACGTGGCGCGCGCTGGCTGGGCGATTCCGGCTGCGACCGATATCGCCTTTGCCCTCGGGGTGATGGCGCTGCTCGGCAAGCGGGTGCCGGTGAGCCTCAAGGTATTCCTGCTAGCGCTGGCCATCATGGATGACCTCGGCGTCATCATCATCATTGCGCTCTTCTATACCCAGCAGCTGTCGCTGGAGGCTCTGGCCATCGGTATTCTGGCAACCCTCACCCTGTTTTGGATGAATCGTCGTGGTGAGGACAGGATCAGCCTCTACATGCTGGTCGGTCTGGTGCTCTGGGTGGCGGTACTCAAGTCTGGCGTCCATGCGACCCTGGCGGGTGTGGTGGTGGGCTTTATGGTTCCGCTGAATGGCAAGCGTTACGCCTCGCCGCTCAAGTATCTGGAGCACAAGTTGCACCCCTGGAGTGCCTATCTGATCCTGCCGCTGTTTGCCTTTGCCAACGCCGGGGTGTCGCTGGAGGGGATTGGTCTCTCCTCCCTGCTGAGTCCGGTACCGATGGGGATCATGCTGGGGCTGTTTATCGGCAAGCCGCTCGGGGTGTTCACCATCAGCTGGCTGTCGGTCAAGCTGGGCATCGCCCAGTTGCCGCCCGGGGTCAACTTCAAGCAGATCTTTGCGGTCAGCATCCTCTGTGGCATCGGTTTTACCATGTCGATGTTTATCGCGTCGCTCGCCTTCGAGCACGGTGGGCTGGATTACGGCAGCTACTCTCGCCTCGGGATCCTGGTGGGTTCCACCATGGCGGCGGTGGTCGGCTATCTGGCCTTGCGCATGGCCCTTCCCAAGGGTGAAGGGGAACAGAGTACGGAGGGACTATGAAGCTACATACAGGGTTGTTGATGCTGTTGCTGAGCCCAATGGCATGGGCCGGCGGGCTGGAGGATTGCAAGCAGGACGCCGCCTCGGCGAACTGCTCTGCCTATCTGAACGGAGTGGTCGATAGCGCCCTGCTGCTGGGGGACAAGCAGGCCAAGGCGCGCTTTGGCGAGACCTTCTCCGAGCGGGCGCTGAGCAGCCGGGCTGGCGAGCGGGTCAAACACTCCAACAAGCGTTATTGCGCTGATCGGATGCCCGACAAGGCACGCCTCAAGGCCAGCCTGATGGAGCAGTTTGGCGCGAACAAGGTTGACTCGGTCAGCGACATGTATGACATTCTGGCGGTTGAACTCAGCTGCTACCGGAGTCCGCGCACCGCGGGAACCCCATCGGATGTCACACCTTAACTACAACCACCTTTACTATTTTTGGATGACTCAGAAGAAGGGCTCCGTTACCCAGGCAGCGGAAGCCCTTTTTTTGACCCCGCAAACGGTCACCGGCCAGATCAAGCTGCTGGAGCAGCGCCTCGGCGGCAAGCTGCTCAAACGCAAAGGGCGCTCGCTCGAGGCGACCGAGCTAGGCCAGCTGGTGTTTCGCTATGCCGACAAGATGTTCAGCCTCTCCTACGAGATGCTCGATATCGTCAACTACCGCAAGGAGAGCCAGATCCTGTTCGACGTCGGCATCGCCGATGCCCTCTCCAAGCGCCTTGCCAGCCGCGTGCTGCTCTCTGTCATCCCCAATGATGGTTCCATCCATCTGCGTTGTTTCGAATCGACCCACGAACTGCTGCTGGAGCAGCTGAGCGAGCACAAGCTCGACATGATCCTCTCCGACTGTCCGGTGGACTCCAGCCAGCATGCGGGGCTGCTCTCCAAACGGCTGGGCGGCTGTGGCGTCAGCTTCTTCTGCAAGGCGCCGTTGCCCGAAAAGCCCTTTCCCGCCTGTCTGGAGGAGCGCAAGCTGCTGATCCCCGGTCGCCGTACCGCCATGGGGCGCCAGCTGACCCAGTGGTTTGAGCAACAGGGGGTTTCTCCCAGCATTCTTGGCGAGTTCGATGATGCCGCCTTGATGAAGGCGTTTGGCTTCTTCAATCAGGGCATCTTCATGGCACCCACCATCTATCGGGAGGAGATCCTCGAGGGGGAGGGGGTGATGCTGATCGGGGAAACTCAGGATCTGATGGAGGAGTATTACGTCATCTTCGCCGAGCGGATGATCCAGCATCCGGCGGTGAAGCGGGTCTGCGAGAGCGATTTTACCTTTCTCTTTTCCGGGCAGGAGAACTTCTCCGCCATCCAGCCGGCCACCCTGTCGTTTTAAAACGGCCCGTCACCACGTATCATCGGCGATGAGTGGCAGAGGAGAGATGTGATGCAACTTGAAGAGATGGAAGCCAATGCGAGTAAAGCGGTGGCCTTGCTCAAGGCGCTGGCCAACGAACGGCGGCTGTTTATTCTGTGCCAGTTGCTGGAGCGGGAGCTGTCGGTGGGGGAGCTCAACGAGCGATTGGGATTGAGTCAGTCGGCCTTGTCACAGCATCTGGCGCTGTTGCGGCGGGATGAGCTGGTGACGACGCGCAAAGAGGCCCAGACGGTCTACTATTCGCTGCGCAGCCATGAGGTGCGTGAAATGATCAGTTTGCTGCATCGACTTTATTGCAGCGCAGATAAATAAAAAACCGGCACTAAGGCCGGTTTTTTTAGCTTTGATCAGCAGAAGCTGATTAAGCCATAGCTTTGATCTGGGCAGACAGGCGGCTCTTGTGACGAGCAGCTTTGTTCTTGTGGATCAGGCCTTTGGTCGCCATACGATCCATGATCGGCTGAGCAACAGCGAAAGCGGCAGTCGCGGCAGCTTTGTCGCCAGAGGCGATAGCAGCGATGACTTTCTTCAGGTAGGTACGGGTCATGGAACGACGGCTGGCGTTGTGCTGACGGCGTTTTTCTGACTGAAGAGCGCGCTTCTTAGCAGATTTGATGTTAGCCAAGGTAAAACTCCTAAAACTGTCTTAGCGAGTGTATTGAAAAGGCCCGGAAATATGCCCTTCCAACCACATAATGTCAAATGATTTGTGCAAATAAACACCGCCTCCCGGTGGTGTGTCAGTAGGGAGACGGTTAAACTGTCGGCCGATTCTAGCAGCATTCTTTTCATTCTGACAGTTCCAGAGGCCTCGTCTTGAGTAAGAAATTGATCAAATCCGGCATGATAGTGTCCGGAATGACGCTGGCATCCCGCGTAATGGGCTTGGTTCGCGATGTGGTCATCGCCAATCTGCTCGGTGCCGGGGTGGCCGCAGACGTCTTCTTCTTTGCCAATCGCATTCCCAACTTTCTGCGTCGTCTGTTCGCCGAAGGTGCCTTCAACCAGGCCTTTGTTCCCGTAATGACGGAGTACAAGAAAAATGGCGACGAGGGGGAAGTGCGTGAATTGCTGGCCGCGGTGGCGGGTACGCTGGGGGGCATAGTGACGGTAGTTACCCTGCTCGGGGTGCTGGGGTCGGGAGTGCTGACCGCGCTGTTTGGCTGGGGCTGGTTCTGGGACTGGTTGCACGGCGGGCCTGCGGCCGAGAAGTTCGAGCTCGCCAGTCTGATGCTCAAGATCACCTTCCCCTACCTCTGGTTTATCACCTTTACCGCTATGGCGGGGGCCATCCTCAACACCTTCGGCCGCTTTGCAGTCTCGTCGTTTACGCCGGTGTTTCTCAACATCACCATGATTGCGGCGGCCTGGTGGATTGCGCCGCTGATGGACAAACCGGAGATCTCGCTGGCGATTGGTGTCTTTTTGGGCGGTTTGGTGCAGTTTTTGTTCCAGTACCCCTTTTTGCGCCAAATCAACATGCTGGTGTGGCCCAAGTGGGGATGGCATCACCCGGGAGTGGTGAAGATCCGCACCCTGATGATCCCGGCCCTGTTCGGGGTCTCGGTCAGCCAGATCAACCTGCTGGTCAACACCATGCTCGCCTCCTTCCTGGCGACCGGTGCCATCAGCTACCTCTACTACTCGGATCGCCTGCTGGAGTTCCCCCTCGGCCTGTTTGCGGTGGCCATCAGTACCGTGATCCTGCCTGCGCTGGCGAAAAAGCATGTGGATGCCGATCCGGCCGACTTCTCCCGCACCATGGATTGGGGGGTGCGGATGGTGATGCTGCTCGGCCTGCCGGCCATGATAGGCATTGCGGTGATGCGCGAGCCGATTCTGCGGGTGTTGTTTATGCGCGGCGAGTTCGGCCTGCATGAAGTGGCCATGTCGAGCGCCAGCTTGCTGGCATCCACCACCGGTCTGCTCTCTCTGATGCTGATCAAGGTGCTGGCACCCGGTTATTACGCCCGTCAGGATACCAAGACGCCGGTGCGGATCGGGATGATGTCGATGGCGGCCAATATGGTCTGCAACCTCCTCTTCATCTATCCACTCGGTTACGTGGGTCTGGCGCTCTCGACCGCCTGCTCGGGCACCCTGAATGCGGCCTTGCTGTTCAAGGGGTTGTACCAGCAGAGCGTCTATCGTCCCTCCCGCCATACCGGGGTGTTCTGCCTCAAGCTGCTGGTCGCCAGCGTACTTATGGGGGGCGTGCTCGCCTACCTGTCGCCGGATCTGGCCCAGTGGGGCGCATGGAGCATGGGCAAGGCCAGTTTGCAGCTGACCATGCTGTTGTCGCTGGGGGCTGCGGTCTACGCCGTGGTGTTGCTGCTGCTGGGTATTCGCCCGCGTCATCTTAAATCGGGGCAACAGTAGCCGTGATCCTGCGGCGCCATGGGGAGAGTGCCTCATGGCGCCACGGGGGGCGGGATTGGGCCCGGATAGTTGAAATCAGGCTATGAGGGCTGACCCTGCCTGCTGCCTGATATATAATCCGCCGATTTCCATGGCAGCAACGCACAAGGCACTGATGGAGCTTATTCGCGGCATTCACAATCTCAAGCCCCGTCACCGGGGATGTGTATTAACCATTGGCAACTTTGATGGGGTTCATCAGGGTCACCATGCGGTATTGGCACGTCTCAAGGAGAAAGCGGCCCAGCTGGGATTGCCCGCCTGCGTCATGCTGTTCGAACCGCAGCCGCTGGAGCTGTTTGCCGGTACGGCGGCGCCTGCCCGGCTGAGCCGGTTGCGGGAAAAGTATGAAGCACTGCGGGGGCTGCAGATCGACCGCATGCTCTGCGTGCGCTTCAGCCATCGCTTTGCCGAGCAAGCGGCTTCGACCTTCATCGAGCAGTTGCTGGTGGAGAAGCTCGGGGTGCGCTATCTGGTGGTTGGCGACGATTTTCGCTTCGGCAAGGGGCGGGAAGGGGACTTCCACTTGCTGGAAGAGGCGGGTCATCGCTTCGGGTTCGAGGTGATCAGTACCCAGAGCTTCCAGCTCGAACGGCAGAGGGTCAGCAGCACCCTGGTGCGTGAAGCCCTCAAGGCGGGCCGGATGGCGGAAGTGGAGCTGATGCTTGGCCGTCCCTATACCATCAGCGGCCGGGTGGCCCACGGCGACAAGCTGGGGCGCACCATAGGTTTTCCCACCGCCAATCTGGCCCTCAAGCGCCAGGTGATCCCGGTCGGTGGCGTGTTTGCGGTGGAAGTGATATGTTCCGGCAAGACCTTCCCCGGTGTAGCCAATGTGGGTGTACGGCCGACCTTGAGCGGTACACAAGCCAGATTGGAAGTACATCTATTTGATTTTTCTGGTGATCTATATGGTCAGCAGGTCAAGGTGCTGCTTCGCCACAAGCTGCGCGAAGAGCAGAAGTTTGCCTCTTTCATTGCCTTGAAAGAGCAGATCGAACGAGATGCCCTGGTGGCCCGAGCCTGGTTCGGGCTGCCACAATTCAATTTACCCAGCACTCTTTTAGAAAAGAAGGGAACCCAGGACTGATGAGCGACTATAAACACACCCTGAATCTTCCGGAAACCGAGTTTCCGATGCGTGGCGATCTGGCCAAGCGCGAACCCAACATGCTGAAACGTTGGTACGATCAGGATCTCTACGGCGCTATTCGCCGCGCCAAAGCGGGCAAGCCTTCTTTCATTCTGCATGATGGCCCCCCCTATGCGAACGGCAACATTCACATCGGTCACTCGGTCAACAAGATCCTCAAAGACATCATCATCAAGTCCAAGGGCCTCTCCGGTTTCGATTCCCCCTATGTGCCGGGTTGGGATTGCCACGGTCTGCCTATCGAGCTGAAAGTGGAAGGCATGGTTGGCAAGCCGGGCGAGAAGGTTTCCGCTGCCGAATTCCGCGCCGAGTGCCGCAAATACGCCAAGACCCAGATCGAAGCGCAGAAGACCGACTTCATCCGTCTGGGTGTGCTGGGTGACTGGGAACATCCCTATCTGACCATGGATTTTGGCACCGAAGCCAACATCATCCGCTCCATGGCCAAGATCGTTGAAAACGGCCACCTGCACAAAGGTTCCAAGCCGGTGCACTGGTGTACCGATTGTGGCTCCGCGCTGGCTGAAGCCGAAGTGGAGTACTACGACAAGAACTCCCCCTCCATCGATGTGCGTTTCAAGGCCGTTGATGAGGCGACCGTTGCCGCCAAATTTGATTGCGCCGAAAGCCACATCGGCAAGGGCCCGATCTCTGCGGTGATCTGGACCACGACCCCGTGGACTCTGCCAGCCAACCGTGGCATCGCCATGCACGCCGACCTCGACTATGCGCTGGTGCAGGTTGAAGGTGAGCACCCCGAGCGCCTGATCATGGCTGCCGAGCTGGTCAAGGACGTGATGGATCGTGCCGGTATCGAGCAGTTCCACAATCTGGGTTACGCCAAGGGCGCGGCACTCGAGCTGCTGCGCTTCAACCACCCCTTCTACAGCTTCGACGTGCCGGTGGTGCTGGGTGACCACGTCACCCTGGATGCCGGTACCGGCGCCGTCCACACCGCCCCTGGCCACGGTCAGGAAGACTTTGTGGTCGGTCAGAAGTACGGTTTGGAAGTGGCCAACCCGGTTGGCAGCAACGGCGTGTATCTGCCGGATACCGAACTGTTTGCCGGCCAGCACGTGTTCAAGGCCAACGCCTCTGTGGTCGAAGTGCTGACCGAGCGCGGCGCCCTGCTGCATCACAAGGTGTTCAACCACTCCTACCCGCACTGCTGGCGTCACAAGACCCCGATCATCTTCCGTGCCACCCCGCAGTGGTTCATCAGCATGGAACAGAAGGGTCTGCGCCAGCGTGCGCTGGAAGAGATCGAGCGTATCGAGAAGGATGGTATCAAACAGCACGGCCAGAGCGGCTGGGTACCGGCCTGGGGTAAAAACCGTATTCAGGCGATGGTCGAGAACCGTCCTGACTGGTGTATCTCCCGTCAGCGCACCTGGGGCGTGCCTATCTCCCTGTTCGTCCACAAAGAGACTCAGGCGCTGCACCCGGAATCCGTGCGCCTGATGCACGAAGTGGCCAAGCGGGTCGAGCAGTCCGGCATCCAGGCATGGTGGGATCTGGACAAGGCCGAGCTGCTGGGCAGCGATGCCGACATGTACGACAAGGTGCCTGACACCCTGGACGTCTGGTTCGACTCCGGTTCAACCCACTCCTCCGTGGTTGATGCCCGTCCCGAGTTCAATGGCAACCCGGCCGACATGTATCTGGAAGGCTCTGACCAGCACCGCGGCTGGTTCATGTCCTCTCTGATGATCGGCGTGGCGATGAAAGACAAGGCCCCGTACAACCAGGTGCTGACTCACGGCTTCACCGTGGATGGTCAGGGTCGCAAGATGTCCAAGTCCATCGGTAACGTGGTCAGCCCGCAGGACGTAATGAACAAGCTGGGTGCCGACATCCTGCGTCTGTGGGTAGCGAGCACTGACTACACCGGCGAGATGACTGTCTCCGACGAGATCCTCAAGCGCTCCGCCGATGCTTATCGTCGCATCCGCAACACCGCCCGCTTCCTGCTGGCCAACCTGAACGGCTTCAATCCGGCGACCGACATGGTTGCGCCTGCCGACATGGTGGTGGTGGATCGCTGGGCTGTCGGTCGTGCCAAAGCGGTACAGGCCGAGATCATGGCAGCGTTCGATGAGTACAACTTCCATGGCGTGACTCAGAAGCTGATGCAGTTCTGCTCCATCGAGATGGGCTCCTTCTATCTGGATGTCATCAAGGACCGCCAGTACACCGCCAAGGCCGACAGCCTGGCCCGTCGCTCTTGCCAGACCGCCCTTTATCACATCGCCGAGGCAATGGTGCGCTGGATGGCGCCGATCATGAGCTTCACCGCTGATGAAATCTGGGCACTGCTGCCGGGTGAGCGCGGTGAGTTCGTCTTCACTGAAGAGTGGTACGATGGCCTGTTCGGGCTGGAAGCGGGTGAAACCCTCAACGACGACTTCTGGGCCGAGATCCTCACCGTGCGTGGTGAAGTGAACAAGGCGCTGGAAGTGGCCCGTGGCGAGAAGCGCATCGGCGGCTCCCTACAGGCCGAACTGACCCTGTTCGCCAAGCCGGAGCTGGCTGCGCGCCTGAACGCCCTGGCCGATGAGCTGCGCTTCGTGCTGCTCACCTCCAAGGCCAAGGTGGTGGTGGCTGACACTGCACCGGAAGGCTCTGTGGCGACCGAGCGCGATGACCTGTGGCTGAGCGTGGCCCAGTCTGCCGCCGCCAAGTGCGACCGCTGCTGGCACCATGTGGAAGACGTGGGCACCATCGCGGGTCACGAAGAGATCTGTGGTCGCTGTGTGACCAACGTCGAGGGTGACGGCGAAACGCGTCAATTTGCCTGATGAACATGACTCAACATAAAAGCGGCCTGCGTTGGCTGTGGCTGGCTCTGCTGGCCTTTGTACTGGACCAGGCGAGCAAGCTCGCCGTGGTCAAGTTGCTGCCATTTGGTTACCCGGGGGTGGAGATCACCCCCTTCTTCAATCTGGTTCACGTCTACAACAAGGGCGCCGCATTTAGCTTTCTGGCTGATCAAGGCGGTTGGCAGCGCTGGTTCTTCGCGGTGCTGGCGTTTGCCATCTGTGGATTGCTGATCCACTGGCTGCGCAAGCAGTCGGTGACCCAGCGTTGGAGCGGTATCGCCTATTCACTCATCATCGGCGGCGCCCTTGGCAACGTCTTTGACCGGCTGGTGCTGGGCCATGTGGTCGATTTCCTCGACTTCTACTGGCAGCGTGCCCACTGGCCGGCATTCAACCTGGCCGACAGCTTTATCTTTATCGGGGCCGCCATGATTGTGTTGGACGGATTCCGTGGTGAGAAAAAGGAGCAGGCATGAGCCAGCAGATCACCACTAACAGCAGCGTGCTGTTCCACTTCTCCATCAAGCTGGAAGATGGTTCGGTTGCCGACAGCACGGCGCTGCATGGCAAACCGGCTCGGCTGCGGATGGGCGATGGCAGCCTGACCCCCACCTTCGAGCAGTGCCTGCTGGGCCTGTGCGAAGGGGAGAGCAAGAGCTTCACGCTGGCGCCTGAGCAGGCGTTTGGCCTCTCCAATCCCGACAATATCTACCATCTCGACCGTGCCAAGTTTGGTGCCGATGTGGAGCCAAAAGTCGGCACCATCATCCTGTTCGATCAGCCCAATGGCAGCGAGTTGCCGGGCATCATCCGGGCGGTAGCCGGGATGTCGGTCACGGTCGATTTCAATCACCCGCTGGCCGGTCATACCGTCACCTTTGAGGTGGAGATCCTGGGCGTTGATGATGAGGAGAAGGTGCACTAATGGATATTCTGCTCGCTAACCCTCGCGGTTTCTGTCGTGTTGATGTCGATCGCGCCATAGGCATGAGTGAGGTGTACTGATGGATATACTGCTGGCTAATCCCCGTGGCTTTTGCGCCGGTGTCGATCGCGCCATCAGCATTGTCGAGAGTGCGCTGGAGAAGTTTGGCGCCCCCATCTATGTCCGTCACGAAGTGGTACATAACCGCTATGTGGTGAACAAGCTGAAAGAGGCGGGTGCGGTCTTCGTCGAGGAGCTGGATGAGGTGCCGGATGACAGCATCGTCATCTTCTCTGCCCACGGCGTGGCCAAGACGGTGCGCGAGATGGCCAAGTCCCGCGCCCTCAAGGTATTCGATGCCACCTGTCCGCTGGTGACCAAGGTGCACATGGAAGTGCATCGCGCCAGTCGCAAGGGCTCCGAAGCCGTGCTCATTGGTCACGCGGGTCACCCCGAGGTGATCGGCACCATGGGCCAATACGAAAACAGTGAAGGTGGTATGTATCTGGTAGAAACGCCGGACGATGTGGCCAGGCTCAAGGTGAAGAATCCGGATGATCTCTGCTTCGTCACCCAGACTACCCTGAGTGTCGATGAGACCTCGGATGTGATCGACGCCCTGCGCAAGCACTTTCCCAAGATCCAGGGGCCACGCAAGGACGACATCTGCTACGCCACCCAGAACCGCCAGGATGCGGTGCGGGAGATGGCGGGGCTGGTGGATGCCATGCTGGTGGTGGGGTCTCGCAACTCCTCCAACTCCAATCGTCTGCGCGAGCTGGCCGAGAAGGTGGGCGCCAGCGCCTATCTTATCGACGATGCCTCGATGATTGAGGCAAGCTGGCTGGAAGGCGTGAAGGCGATCGGCGTGACTGCCGGCGCTTCTGCACCCGAGGTGCTGGTGCAATCCGTCATCACTCGCCTGCGCGAGCTGGGTGGCAAGGTGGTTGCCGAGCATCCCGGCCGTGAAGAGAACGTAGTCTTTGAGGTTCCTCCCGAACTTAGAATAATTTGAGTGCAGCCAGGAAGGCTTAAGAATAAAGTGTGTTAATAATGACGCCGGGTTTGTTCTAGTGACAGGCTCGGCGTTAAACTTATAAAGCAGTCAGTCACCAAGGATGGGATATGATTGGATACTCTCGTGGCTTTTCTCTTATTGAGCTGATGATTGTCGTCGCCATCGTGGCGATCCTCGGCACCATCGCCTACCCCTCTTATCAGCAATATGTGCTGACCAGCCATCGTGTCGAAGCCAAGAGCATGCTTTTGAATGCGGCTAATCGGCAAGAAACCTATTTTATGGATTTCAATCAGTATGCTTCGTCGATTACAGACCTAGGCATCGTGCTTGAGCCCGATGCCGGTTATAGCTTAGAGATTAGTATTTCCGCAGGAGTCCCTAGCCCTAACTTTACTTTGACAGCAACAGCCTCGGGAGCTCAGGAGGCTGATAGTCGCTGTTTTAAATTAATGATTAATCAAGGAAATCAGAAAAAAGAAAAAGATGCCGAAGATAAGGCCGGTAATCAAGTTGTTGGGTGTTGGGAGTGAATATGAAATCATCGATTATTTCATCTGCCGGATTTAGCCTATTAGAAGTGATGATTACTGCTGTGATCCTGTCGCTGGGGCTGCTTGCTCTGGTTGCTTTGCAAACCCATTCCAAATTTGCCAGTTATGAAGCTCGCCAGCGTACTATCGCCAGCTGGTTGGCTAACGATATGGTTGAACGGGTGCGGATAAATCGCGATAGCTGGATCGCATCCGGTGCCGTGACAGTCAATCTTTCCGCCAACTTGCCACGCCCGACATGTGCATCAGCAGATGGCACAATCAGCGCATGCAGTGCTGCAGATCTACGTAACGCCGACCTTCACTACTGGCAACAAGCCTTACTTGGGGCCAGTGTTTCGGGGGCGGCATCTTCCTTAAATTCACCTATAGGCTGCGTGGTGCGGCGGGCCAATAATGTATTGGCGGTCGGGATATTCTGGGCTGGTAAACAAGAGATATCTGATGGGGGGGCTGCTGCCGCCGCGGTAACGCTGATCAATGAGTGTCGACTCTCGACAGCAAATAATCTTTCGAGGCGTCAGTTTATTCTGACGACCACCTTATGAAATCCCGCGGTTTCACTCTGGTCGAGTGGCTGGTCGCCATGGTGCTCGGTTTATTCCTCTTGGCTGGGGTATTCACTGTTTTTGTTATGTCTCGCTCAAGCTCTGAAGATGCATTTGATCAAAGCGAATTACAGGAAAATGGTCGATTAGCCATTCGGCTGATTAGCCAGGATATAAAATGGGCGGGCTTTTTTGGGGCTTATACCGGTCAGTCGACACAAGTTGGATCCTCTCTGACCCTCAGTGCTGGCAGCATTATTCCTGCCAGTAGCGATTGTCTGGATGAGCGTTCTGTGGGGAGTTTGCCATCAAATGCTGGTCCCATCAGGGGGCTATGGGTCAGTCGGGTATCAGCCAGCAAAGGGCTGGCCGGGTTCGCTTGTATTCTCGCGGCTGATCGGGTGGCAAATAGCGATGTAATTAGCATCAAGCGATTGGTGGGGCGTCCTATACCAGCATCAGAGGGATTGGATGCAAACCGCTTTTATATGGCAGCCAATAGTCAGGAGGCGAGAGTCATCAAGGGGAGCGAAACCCGACCACTATTTGGCGCTAATAATGAGAGCCAAGCCTGGGAATACCAGCACTATATTTATTATCTATCGCAAGAAAATGGCATTCCTGTTTTACGCAAGCGCTATTTGACCGTCAATGGTGGTTCTTCTTTGATTGGTGGCGCCATGGCTGAAGGGGTTGAACATATGGTGCTGATGTATGGTGTTGATGATTCCTTGATCCCTGACGGACGTATCGACCGATATATGTCAACGGATCAGATGACAACGCAGCGGTGGAATGAAGGGCGAGTATTAGGCGCACGACTTTTCTTGCTAATTAGATCCGATCGGGAATCGAGCCGCTATAAGAATAACAATAGCTATCAACTCGGTAATATTACGGTCAATGGTGGAGGTGATGGTTATCGCCGTCTGTTATTGGAAAGTAGTATTGCACTACGTAATCAACAAATAGCTACCCGAGGTGGAACATGAGATCGGTTAAAAAACATCAGGGAGTTGCGTTGATAGTCGCACTGGTCATTCTGGTTCCTTTGACTCTGATTGCCGTAGTCGTCATGCAGTCCAGCGGTATGAGTCTGAAAATGGCCAGTTCTAGCGCCAGTTTGCAACGAGCAGAACACGAAGTTGAAGGCACCCTGGAGTCTGCATTGGGTGACACTTCTCTCTCAACACAAATTGCAACGCAGGCTATTGGCACTTCAGCTGCAATCGGTACGACCACTCCTGCGACCACCCTGACTATCAATACCGAAAGTGTATGCAAACGCAAATTTGAAGCCAGTAGCCAGAATGTAACACCAGCCTGTCGTTATGCTGAAGCCACTACATCCAGTGCTTATGGCAAAGTTAATAGCCAAATGGCCTTTACCGCCGGGGTAGAACAACCCCTGCTCAGTGCCAATTAGGGAGCAAGTTATGAACATAAGGATCTGTTTGCTAACAAGCTTGCTGGTGTTATGTAGCAGTATCTCCAGCACATCCATGGCGGTAGGGACTGGTTATTCCGATGATACCGAGTTGTTTATTTATGACTTTGCTAAAGCGGGTGATTTTAGACCGAAGGTTCTATTTATATTTGATAACTCAGGGAGTATGAAGAATACGACTGAAGTAGCCAAAGAACCTTATAACCCATCTTTTAATTATCCATCCTTACCTAATGATCCTGATGTTAATAACAGTCGTCGCTTCATTTATTTTTCTACTGATGGAAAAGTGCCTGCTATCAACAGTATCAAGAGATTCCGCGAGGCATTAAATGCTTGTGCGACATCTAAGAATACTCTAAATAGCATTGGTCGGTTTCAGTCAAGGGTGTGGGGGTACGAGGTAACATCAGGAAGCCCACCTGGTGATGGGAAAGGTAGTTGGCTTTCACTGAATGATGTCACTGATGGCAAACTATCAGTTGTTGACTGCCAACAGGATATTGATGAAGGGGTTCTGATTAATACGCAGGGTTTTATAGAAGGATTACCAGTAAATAAAACTAGATCGACAAAAGGAAGTTGGTATTACACCAAAAGCTATGACAATTCCGATAACAAGCCCTTAAATGGTAGTACCACACAGATTTCAATTTTTACTGCAAACTATGTACGTTGGTACTATGGCGCTACAGGGGTATCTATGCAGACCCGTTTAAAAGTTGCCCAGGATGCGGTAAAAGAGCTGGTACTGGCAACGCCTGCTGTTGATTTCGGTCTGGCGGTATTTAATTACAATGATGGTAATGCATCAAATAGTAAAAATGGCGGCAGGATAATTAGAGATATTATTGGTAATGATGCAATATTGTCCTCAGGAAAAACAGGTGCGCAAGATCTAATCGATAAAGTGAATGCTCTGAGTTCGGATACCTGGACACCTTTGTGTGAGACATTATATGAAGCCTATCGTTATTTCGGTGGTTTGAGTGTCAATTTTGGCGATGATGATACCAACCGTAACCCCAAGCGTGATTCCAATGCTGAGTCACCAGCCGGGACCTATAAATCCCCGTATGATAAATGCTCCAACAATGGCTATATCATCTATATGACAGATGGTGAACCAACCTATGACACTGCTGCCGATACCCTGATTTCAAATATGATTAATAGCTTGCCCGCTGCTGATAAAACTGCAGTTGGTTATGGTTCGTCAGGGGAAAAAAGCTATCTGGCGGCGTTGGCTGCTTATATGAAGAAAAGTGATGTCAATACATCTGCAGATGGTATTCAAACAGTCACAACATTTACTGTTGGTTTTGGGGATGAAGCAATTAATGGTGCGGGAGCTTTGTTGGCAGAAACCGCTCGTCGTGGCGGTGGAAAATATTATCCTGCCACTGATGCAACCCAACTTAACGAAGCATTAAAATCATCATTGCTGGCTATCTTGAAGATGAATACCTCGCTGGTCTCACCCGCCATTGCCACCAATAACTTTGATCGCACTCGCAGTCTTAATAATATTTACTACGCCATGTTTGAACCGGGGGCAGGCCCGCGATGGAAGGGTAATCTTAAAAAATTGGTGCTCGACCCTAAAAATGGATATGTGGTGGATCAGCGTGGCTTACCTGCTATCTCTGGTAACGGAACTATCCTTGAGGCAGCTAAAACATATTGGTCTTCAACCCGTGATGGTAACAAGGTTGCCGAGGGTGGAGTACAGGAGATGCTGGCAGCTAAAACCAATCGCAATATTTCTGTGATTCCCCCTTCCTCCAATACATTAAGTGTATTTAGCAAGTCAGCGCTTGAAAATATGGCTGGTGGGGTTGAGCAACTTCGCACAGTGATGGGGCTGGGCAGTAATGATAATATCGATAGCATTATTGGTTGGGCGAAAGGTCTGGATGCATTTAATGAGGATAGTGATAGCACAACGACAATTCGTGAGGATATTCTTGGGGATCCTCTTCATTCAAGGCCGCTGGTGATAAATTATGGTTGCACGGTATTGACCGGACAAACGTCGTGTAACCCTGACCTGCGAATCGTGATGGGGACCAATACGGGTTTCTTGCATATGTTCAAAGACAGCATAACCTCAGTTGATGAGAGCTGGGCAATCATGCCATATCAATTTATCGCCAATCAGAAAGCCTTGCAGGAAAATCGTGAATCATCGGTACATCTATATGGTGTAGATTCATCACCCACTGTGCTGGTCAATGAGCAAGTCAAAGATGGTCATATCAAGTCGTCACAAGGTGATAAAGTATGGTTATTTACCGGGCTGCGGGGCGGTGGCAAGGCATATTATGCTTTGAATATATCCAATCCGGATTCCCCCTCGCTAATGTGGCGGCTGGATAAAAATAACGCTGGCTTTGGCAAGCTAGGTGAAACCTGGTCTATCCCCGAGGTCGCATTTATTCCAGGCTATTCCATAGTAGTCAATGGTAAAAAGTCCTATAAGCCTGTCTTGATTTTCTCGGGGGGGTACGATCAGGCCAAAAGCTATTTGGGGCAGGGGGATGAGGATAGTGAGGGACTGGGGGTCTATATCGTTGATGCTGAAACAGGGGGTCTGTTATTCAGCTTTACCCCGGATGAAACCAGTGCAAAGAATAAGCAAGTCGCGGGCATGGTTTACAGCATGCCAGGCTCGGTCTCCGTGCTGGACAGTGATGGGGATGGTATTACAGATCGGATCTATGCGGGTGATACCGGCGGCCAGATCTGGCGTATCGATATGAAAGGAGAAGATAAATCAAAATGGACGGCCATCAAGTTTGCCAGTTTGGGTAATGCCCATTTAAGTGGGAATGATAAGAAGCTGGCAGACGACCGTCGCTTCTTTACTCAGCCCGTATTGGTGCGCACCATCAACAAGGGCTGGAAATATGATGGCACCAATTATCTCTACAGTGAGCGCCCGTTTGATGCTGTATTGATAGGCAGTGGTGATAGAAATCGTCCTTCCTCGGAAGCGACAACCCAAAATGTGTATGTGATGCTACGTGACTACAATGTCAATCCGACCCTGTTTGGCATAGACCCAGATACTAATGAAAATCCTTCTGTCATTACGTTAGATGATCTTTATGATGTGACCAGCGATCCATTTATTGGTTTGAATGAAGATCAGATCGTAAATACAACCAAGGTTTTGACCAGCAAGTTGGGATGGAAATTCTGGCTCAATGAAAGCGGTGAAAAATCAATGGGGGCTGGTTTGGTGTTGCAAGGCAAGCTCTATTTCACCTCTTTCCTGCCTCAGGTTCAGGATTTCCAGCAATGTACGATTCAATCAATCGGTGCCATGCGCCAGTATATGATTGATATGCACTACGGTACTTCGTTCAAATATGTGCTGGATAGCAACAATCAGGAAGTTATTCAGCGTTACGTAGAGGTGCAAAATAAAGTTGCTGATGATCTGGTTATTCATGGTGGGGATGATGGCCGGATTAGAATTATAGGTGGTGCTCCGGGCAAGGAGGTCATCCTTAAAGATGAGGGGCAGGGAGAGCCTGAACGTTGTACCGGTGAAGGTGAGTGCTCTCAAGGTGCGGAGGAGGCAAAAATGGATATGTCTCCCAAGAAAATCTATCTCTATGAAGGAGAACAGGGATGAAACGCATGCTGCTCTGGTGTGTGGGCTTGCCCTTGTTGGTTCAGGCTCAAACTGAAGACATAAAATGTTATGTCACTCTGGAAGGTGGCGTGCAGATGGTGTTGCAGCAACCGGTCGCTGATACCAGCAAGGCAAATCTGGTCAGGGTGTTTAAACAGAAAGGTTATGAGATTGATGGAGTGGTGCATCTTGTCACAGAGGTAATCGAGTGTGTTCCTTTGGCCGCCACCTTTTCGCTGGCTGATGCAAAAAAGCAAGATGAAATCCAACCCAGATAATGCTGCTGGGAGAGTAGGGTATAGGGGCTAAGAACAACTCAGCCCCTTTTTTTCGCTTCTGTTTCTACCGGATGGCGAGATGATGATATCGATTCGGGGTGCCTGGTCGCTACAAAACCGGAGCGTCATGTTGGTGCCAATCGCTGTGCCATCCGGGCTAAAACGTACAAATTGTCGATTGGCAGTGACGGTATGTTTTTCAAGAAAGGGTTCTGTTGCTGATAACAAGACATCGCCATTTGCAATATCGAATTGGCGATCCTGATTGGTGTCGATAAAGACAAGCATTCGCTGGGCGCCAGCATGATTTGCGAGTACGCAGCTTTCTTTTGTGGAGTTCCTGACAGGCATGGCAAGACATGCTGTGACTGGTTGCTGCAGTGTGATGGCTTGTCGTTGGCCGAAGATCAGGTGGTCCTGCAGGTTTCTTGTGTAGATGTCGCTGTCGGTAGATGTCAGCAGATTTGCCAATGACGGCAGTCCCAAGGTCAGCAGGATGGTTGTCAGGCTTGCAGATATCAAAAACTCAAGCAGGGTAAATCCATTTCGTGCCATAGCGTATGAGTCCTTGTTCAAAAGAGACTCTAAGCATAGTTATTGGATTGAAATGGATCCTTTTGTGATCGTGTGTGTTTCGCTGTAGTTAACGCTGGTCATGGACATACAGCACCACTTGCCTGGCTATGGGCACGTCCAGCATGCATTACATCAATCGTCACACTATTTTCACCGCTAATACAAAGCGAAAATATAACTTCAATATTGGCTTCATCAGGCGGGACTTCCGTTATGGTGCCGACCGGGTTGAAGCGCAGCGCCTGTGCATCGGCGGAAATGGTCAGTTCTGCAGGAAATTCGGGACTGGCAGCAATAGTTGCTTCGTTACCATTAAGCTTCAGGTCGCCATTAGTATCGATAAAGGCGAGTAGCCGATTCGCACCATGTTGAGCTGCTGGTATGCACTCCTCAGTAGCATTGTTGAGAGTGGTCAGGCAAAGAGTGACGGTCTGCTGGTTGGAGATGGCTTGTTGTCTGGCGTAGTTTAAGTGGTTGAGAAGGCTCTTTTCTTGGGTCGCCAAATTATTGCTGCCAAGCAGGTTAGAGAGGGACGGAATACCAATCCCCAGCAGAATGACGCCCAGCGCAATGGCTATCATCAATTCCATAAGGGTAAATCCGGCGTTTTTCATATCTGCGAAGGCCTGTCGTTCCGTGACTACATACAGCTTATCTCTCCCGCTGATTGCTGTCACATGGTTACGCCCGTCTTGAACTGGCAGATTGCCCCCCTTTTCTTTATCATTCCCCATCATTTTTGATTTTAAGATGCATCGCCATGGCAAAAGCCCTCTCTCTGATGCTTGCCCAGTTGAATCTGATGGTAGGCGCTATCGAAGATAACACTGACAAAGTGCTCGCTGCGGCGGCTCAGGCCGAGCAGCAAGGCGCAGATCTGCTGGTCTGCTCCGAGCTGGCTCTGACCGGCTATCCACCGGAAGATCTGTTGCTGCGTGCCGACCTTATGAGCAGGGTCGAAGCCGCGTTGGCTCGTGTTGCCGAATGGCAGGGCAACTGTGCCATTTTGGTCGGGCATCCCTGGCGTGAAGGGGAGGCGCTCTACAACGCGGCTTCACTGTATGAGCAGGGCAAGCTGATTGCCCGTTACTTCAAGCAGGACTTGCCCAACTACGGGGTATTTGACGAGAAGCGCTACTTCACCGCGGCGACCGAGACCTGCGTGGTACCGTTCCGAGGTCACCAACTGGGGCTGCTCATCTGCGAAGACCTGTGGCAGCCTGGCCCGGCGCTGGCCGCCAAGGCGGCTGGGGCCGAGCTGCTGCTCACCATCAACGCCTCGCCCTACGATCAAGAGAAACCTTGGATCCGCCGCGAACTGATGACCGAGCGCTGCGATCAGACCGATCTGCCGCTGGTCTACCTCAATCAGGTATGTGGTCAGGATGAGCTGATTTTCGACGGCTGCTCCAAGGTGTTCAACAGCCAGGGCGAGCTGACCCACAAGCTGGCCCCGTTTGCCGAAGAGCTGGCGCTGGTGCGTTTTGTCGATGGTCAGCCGGTGAAAGAGTGTGAACCTGCTGCGCCGCTGGAGCCGCTGGCCGAGACCTATCAGGCGCTGGTGCTGGCGGTGCGCGACTATGTCACCAAGAACGGCTTCCACGGCGCCGTGCTGGGCCTCTCCGGCGGCATTGACTCGGCACTGACCCTGGCCATCGCGGCCGATGCCATCGGCGCCGACAAAGTGCAGGCGGTGATGATGCCGTTCCGCTACACAGCCCAGATGAGTGTGGAAGATGCCAAGGAGCAGGCCGAGCGGATGGGTGTTGAGTTCAACATCATCTCCATCGAGCCGATGTTCGAAGGATTTATGACCCAGCTGGCGCCGTTGTTTGAAGGTACCGCTCGCGATACGACCGAAGAGAACCTGCAGGCCCGCTGCCGCGGCGTGCTGCTGATGGCGCTCTCCAACAAGCGTCGTCGTATCGTGCTGACCACTGGCAACAAGAGTGAAATGGCTGTTGGCTATGCCACGCTGTACGGTGACATGGCCGGTGGCTTCGACGTGCTGAAAGATGTGCCCAAGACGCTGGTCTTCAAGTTGTGCGAATATCGCAACTCGGTCGACTATGTGATCCCGCAGCGGGTTATCGACCGCCCCCCTTCAGCGGAACTGGCGCCGGATCAGGTGGATCAGGACAGTCTGCCCCCCTACGACATCCTCGATGCGATCCTCAAGCGTTATGTGGAAGAGGATGCTTCGGTCGCCGATATGGTGGCAGAAGGCTTCGAGGAAGCGGTGGTGCGCAAGGTGATCCGGCTGGTGGATCTCAACGAATACAAGCGCCGTCAGGCGGCGGTCGGGCCCCGCATCACGGCTCGCAACTTTGGTAAGGATCGCCGTTACCCCATTACATCCGGGTTCGGTAAACAGAACTGGTAAGGAGTCACCATGAAGAAGATTGAAGCCATCATCAAACCGTTCAAGCTGGACGATGTGCGCGAGGCCCTGGCCGAGATCGGCATCAACGGCATGACCGTATCCGAAGTCAAAGGCTTCGGCCGCCAGAAGGGCCATACCGAGCTCTATCGCGGTGCAGAGTATATGGTCGACTTCCTGCCGAAAGTGAAGGTGGAGCTGGTGGTGCAGGACGAGGATCTCGATGCCTGTCTGGAAGCGATCCAGAACACCGCCCGTACCGGCAAGATTGGTGATGGCAAGATCTTCGTCTGCGAGGTGGAGCGTGTCATTCGTATCCGTACTGGCGAAGAGAACGAAGACGCGATTTGACCTTGGCGATCTCTTTACCTGACCAGAGGCGCGAAGCGCGACCTCATTTGATGGGGGGGATGCGCTTCGTGGTGGTGGCCAGCCTGTTGGCGGGCCTGACTGCTTGCAGTACCCGTCCACCGGCTCAGCCGGAGAATCTGTGCCAGATCTTTCGGGAGAAGCCGGAGTGGCACAAGGCCGCGCTCAAGATGAACGAGAAGTGGGGGACGCCGATCCATGTGGTGATGGCCATGATGTATCAGGAGTCCTCTTACGTACATGATGCCCAGCCGCCGATGCAGTATTTCCTCTTCATCCCGACCGGGCGGGCCAGTTCGGCTTATGGTTATGCTCAGGTCAAAGATGAAACCTGGGCGGATTACCAGCGGGAAACCGGCAACAGCTGGAGTGACCGCGATGACTTTGCCGACGCCATCGATTTTATGGGTTGGTACACTAACAAAGCCCAGCGGCTCAATGGCACCTCCAAGTGGGATGCCTATGGCCAGTACCTCAACTATCACGAAGGGTGGGGTGGCTACCGGCGTGGCAGCTATCGCAGCAAGGGGTGGTTGATGAAGACCTCTCGCAAGGTGGAAGCTCGCGCCCAGCGCTACGGCGCCCAGTACCGTCAATGCAAGGATCAGCTCTCCCGCGGGGGCTGGTTCTGGTAACTAAAGCAGGAGTCAGAAATGCCGTTATTGGACAGTTTTACCGTTGACCACACCCGTATGGAAGCGCCAGCGGTGCGTGTGGCCAAGACCATGCAGACCCCGAACAAGGACACCATTACCGTGTTCGACCTGCGTTTCTGCGTACCGAATCAGGAGATCCTCTCCGAGCGCGGTATCCATACGCTGGAGCACCTGTTCGCCGGTTTCATGCGTGATCATCTGAACGGCAACGGCGTGGAGATCATCGATATCTCCCCCATGGGTTGCCGTACCGGCTTCTACATGAGCCTGATCGGTGCGCCGGACGAAGCCCGTGTTGGCGCCGCCTGGCAGGCCGCCATGAGCGACGTGCTGACCGTGCAGGATCAGGCCAAGATCCCCGAGCTGAACGAGTATCAGTGCGGCACTTACAGCATGCACTCGCTGGAAGAGGCGCACGCCATCGCCCGTCATGTGCTGGAGCGCGGTATCGGCGTCAACCACAACGACGAGCTGGCCCTGCCGGAAGAGAAGCTGAAGAGTCTGTGAGGCTGATGAGCTGTCGCTCATTGGATAATCTCTTCGGGGACTGTTAAAAGAGCCGGTCAGCCACGCTGACCGGCTCTTTTTATCTCGCGCGATCGCAATAACAGGGACGACTTGCTCCCCTTGCTGACTCTGATTAGGATGGTTTTTGACCTGAACCTGTTGGCGGAGGTGTGACGATGAAAGGGGTATTGCTACGTTGGCTGGCCCGTTATGACGCGTGGTGCGAGGAGTGGGGGCTCACTCAGGAGAACCGGCGCTGCTGCACGCCGGTTCGTTATGATGATGATTCAAGCAAAGAGCGAGCTTGCGCAGAAGAGGCTGAGCTCAATCAAAATTGCGGGTCACGGCACCGGTAACGCTGTTGTACTCGAAGCCGAGGCCATTTGGGTAATCTGGAAAGCGGCCGACAGAATCGCGCAGAATATAGCTGCAGTTATTGTGTGCCTCGTTACCTTCATCTTCATCCGGATGGCTCGGGCCAATCATGGTGGTGAGGTAATCAGCCTGCTTTTGAACAGCGTCAGGCCGATCTGTGGAAGCAACGTTCTGACTGCCATCTAGCAGGTTAGTAAATAGCAACTCGCAATCCTCAGGATTATTGACCGAGATATGGTTGCCGGAGCCGGTCTGATAGGGTGTGTCTACCGGTTTGTAGTAATCCTCTTTTGTCCCCGTCGGCCAACCATATCGATTGATATCCACTTCGCCTTTACCAAAGCTGCTCAAGTTGTAGAGCGCGATCGCTTGTCCCTGCACTTTCACCGCCCAGCCAGCATGGGCCAGCTGTACCGCACTGGCAAAGCTGCCAGCGGTCGCCGAGACCGTGCTTTTCAGGGCATCATCCTTGATATTGATAAAGCGGGGCAGGGCGGTGATGGCCAGGATCCCCAGCACTATGATCACCAGCACCAGTTCAATCAGGGTAAAGCCGTTGTTTCTGTTGTTCATCATGTTCAATGACCCATTAAAGACCGCAAACAGGTGTGAGTGATATGCAGCTAATAGATACCCATTGCCATCTCGACTTTTCGGTGTTTGACCAGGACAGGGAGGCGCTGCTGGCCCGTTGCCGGGCATTGGGGGTGACGGAGTATATCATTCCTGCCATCGCAGAGGATAACTGGACTCGTGTGATGGCACTGGCAGATCAGCACGACGGCCTCTTTTATGGCCTGGGCATACATCCCTGGTATGCCGGTGAGCAGCGGGAGGGTGTGATGGAGCGGCTGCGAACGCTGGTGATGAGCCAACCTGCCGGGCTGGTGGCCATTGGCGAGTGTGGGCTGGATCTGCGCTCTCAGGTGCCGCAGGAAGGGCAATTTGCGCTGTTTGAGGCTCAGATCCGGCTGGCAGCCGATACCGGGCTACCCCTGATGATCCACTCGGTGCGCGCCAATGACACTGTGGTCAAGGTCTTGCGCCGCTTCAAGCCGCCATGTGGCGGGGTGATCCACGCCTTCAGCGGTTCGTTGCAGCAGGCGGAGGCATTCTGGCAACTGGGCTTTCGACTCGGAGTGGGCGGAGTGATCAGTTTTGAGCGCGCGAACAAGACGCGAGAGGTATTTCGGGTCATGCCGCTTGAGGCCCTGGTGCTGGAAACCGACTCGCCCGATATGCCGCTGCAAGGTGAACAAGGCACCCGAAATACCCCGGAAGCGCTGCCGAAAATAGCGGAAATATTGATGACGTTGCGGGGGGAATCATCGGTGGATGTTGCAAAGGTGTTATTTGAAACTGCCCGACACATTTTCCATCACGATCAATTGCCATGAAACAAACCCGCAACACATGATTAAGTTATCAGGAAAAAAAACGAGCGTAAAAATCGTTTGCTGTCTAATTTTGTGACACTTGGACATTTTGATAACGATAAAATGTGACCAGCATTCTATTTTATCGGACTTTAATTAGTATAATGCGCTCCCCTTGATTAGTTGGGTTTAATAACAACTCGCTAACAAGCCAGGTGCTACTAGAGGAAGATAATAATGAATTTGTTCATGGGTCTGGTAGGGATGGCGACGCTCGTCCTTATCGCGGTGCTGTTCTCCAGCAATCGCAAGGCAATCAACGTGCGTACCGTTGTCGGTGCGTTCGTAATTCAAGCCGGTCTGGGTGCGTTCGTACTCTATGTGCCGGTTGGTCGCGATATCCTGGTCGGTGTGTCCGACGCGGTATCCAGCGTGATCAGCTACGGCCAGAACGGGATCGAATTCCTGTTCGGCGGTCTGGTCAGCAACAAGATGTTTGAAGTGTTCGGTGGCGGCGGCTTTATCTTTGCCTTCCGTGTTCTGCCGGTCATCATCTTCTTCTCTTCCCTGATTGCCGTGCTCTACTACCTGGGCATCATGCAGGTTGTCATCAAGTTGCTGGGCGGTGGCCTGCAGAAAGTGCTGGGCACTTCCCGCACCGAATCCCTGTCAGCCACTGCCAACATCTTCGTAGGCCAGACTGAAGCGCCGCTGGTGGTTCGTCCCTACATCTCCAAGATGACTGACTCCGAGCTGTTCGCCGTCATGTGTGGTGGTCTGGCTTCCGTTGCCGGTTCAGTACTGGCCGGTTACGCCTCCATGGGCGTCAAGATGGAGTACCTGATTGCTGCCTCCTTCATGGCTGCTCCGGGTGGTCTGCTGTTTGCCAAGCTGCTGGTTCCCGAGACCGAGACCCCGAACTACGACGAAAGCTCTGCTGATGCCGAGCTGGACGACAAGCCTGCCAACGTCATTGACGCTGCCGCTGCTGGCGCCTCTGCCGGTATGCAACTGGCCCTGAACGTCGGCGCCATGCTGCTGGCCTTCATCGGTCTGATCGCTATGATCAACGGCATCTTCTCCGGTGTGGGTGGCTGGTTTGGTTATCCGCAGCTCTCCCTGGAACTGCTGCTGGGCTGGATCTTCTCCCCGCTGGCCTTCCTGATCGGTGTGCCCTGGAATGAAGCCATCGTGGCGGGTTCCTTCATCGGTCAGAAGCTGGTGGTGAACGAGTTTGTTGCCTACCTGAACTTCGCTCCGTACCTGAAAGATGAAGTGCTGATCAACGGCGTGGCCATGTCTGCCCACACCAAGGCGATCATCTCCTTTGCCCTGTGTGGTTTTGCCAACCTCTCCTCCGTTGCCATCCTGCTGGGTGGTCTGGGGTCGATGGCACCGAACCGCCGCGGCACCATTGCACGCTTTGGTCTGAAAGCCGTACTGGCTGGCTCTCTGTCCAACCTGATGTCTGCCACTATCGCAGGCTTCTTCCTGGCTCTCTCCGCCATGTAATAGCGGCCTGATTGACAGGGTATAAACACGAACGCCACGGCATCTGCCGTGGCGTTCGCGTATGGATCGGTGACAACCGTTTTCCTATCTAAACTAATAATAAAATGAGTCAAATCGGAGGTTATATGAATGAAGTGCTACTGGCGATGGTGGCTGGCTTTATAGTCGGTTTGTTGTTTTCTTTCCTCAAATTGCCGATCCCGGCACCACCCGTTTTGTCCGGGGTAATGGGGATCGTCGGGGTCTATCTGGGGGGATTGGCCTACTCCTGGATCCTGACTCGCTTCTTTTCGTAAGGCTTTTTTAGACCTGGATTTGCCAGATGTGAGGTACCTCTGAAATTGGCAAATCCGGCTTGCAAACAGGGGGTATCTCGGCTGAAATAGGCGTTGCCAGCAGGGTGCTGGCAATGACTAATACTCGATGAAATCGGGTGTTGGCGGTCAAATGGAATTGATTGGGAAGTCGGGTCAGATGTTGTCGGCCTTTCTCAAGTCTTCATGGAACCAAGTCCGCACTTTTGTAAGAAAGTGACAGGGCTCTTGCCTTATTTACAGTCGCAGTGCCTGCAGGGTGCTTTGAATGGCATCCGGATAGTGGCGGTGCCTTCGCACTGTAATTCCATTCCCGTATAGCTGGGGATTACTGCCTGTGCATCCATCGCTGGATGGTCTGGTGGTGCCCGGTTATCTGGATTAAATCGAGACTTTGGAGAACAGAATGACTGATCTGAAAGTGGCCGCCCAGCGCGCCCTGAACCTGATGGACCTGACCACCCTGAACGATGACGACACCGATCAGAAGGTGATCGACCTGTGCCGCAAGGCCAAGTCACCGGCTGGCCTGACTGCCGCCGTCTGCATCTATCCCCGTTTTATCCCTATCGCTCGCAAGACCCTGCGTGAGATCGGCGCTGCCGACGTGCGCATTGCGACCGTGACCAACTTCCCTCACGGCAACGACGACATCGAGATCGCCGTGGCCGAAACCCGTGCCGCTGTCGCCTACGGTGCCGACGAAGTGGACGTGGTATTCCCGTACCGTGCCTTCATGGCCGGCAATGAACAGATCGGTTTTGATCTGGTCAAAGCTTGTAAAGAAGCCTGTGGCGCCAACGTGCTGCTGAAAGTGATCATCGAAACTGGCGAGCTGAAAGAAGAGGCGCTGATCCGTCGCGCTTCCGAGATCTGTATCGATGCCGGTGCAGACTTCATCAAGACCTCCACCGGCAAGGTGCCGGTCAATGCGACTCCGGAAGCGGCGCGCATCATGATGGAAGTGATCAAGGCCAAGAATCCGAAAGTCGGCTTCAAGCCTGCTGGTGGCGTGAAAGATGCAGCCGTTGCCGGTCAGTACCTGGCCATGGCTGAAGAGATCCTCGGCAAGGACTGGGTATCTGCCCGCACCTTCCGCTTCGGCGCATCCAGCCTGCTGGCCAGCTTGCTGGCCACCCTGGGGCACGGCGACAAGCCGGCCAACACCAGCGGTTACTAATAAGTTGATGAGAGGGCGGGGGACTCCCGCCCTGTCAGGCCCCCACCACTCGGTGTGCGGGCAAGGATCCAGGCTTGTTTGACGCCAGCAATGGCGGAGGGAATGAAAGATGTTTTTGCCTCAAGAAATTATTCGCAAGAAGCGCAACGGTGAAGCGCTCAGTACCCAAGAGATTCAATTCTTCATTCAGGGCATTACCAACAACACCATCGGCGAGGGGCAGATTGCTGCGCTGGCGATGGCGGTCTACTTCAAAGACATGACCATGGATGAGCGGGTTGCCCTGACTTGCGCCATGCGTGACTCCGGCATGGTACTGACCTGGGATCACCTGAACCTGGGTGGCCCGATTGTCGACAAACACTCCACCGGCGGTGTGGGTGATGTGGTCTCTCTGATGCTTGGCCCGATGGTCGCTGCCTGCGGCGGTTTCGTGCCGATGATCTCCGGCCGTGGCCTGGGCCACACCGGCGGTACACTGGACAAGCTGGATGCCATTCCCGGCTACCAGACCTCGGTCGACAATGATCGTTTCCTGAAAGTGGTGAAAGAGGCGGGTGTCGCCATCATCGGCCAGACCGGCGATCTCGCTCCGGCTGACAAGCGTATCTATGCAGTACGGGACATCACCGCCACCGTCGAATCCATCGCCATGATCACCGGCTCCATCCTCTCCAAGAAGCTTGCCTCCGGGCTCGAAGCACTGGTAATGGATGTGAAAGTGGGTTCCGGCGCCTTTATGCCGACCTTCGAAGCGTCCGAAGAGCTGGCCAAGAGCATCGTGGCCGTGGCCAACGGTGCCGGTTGCCGCACCTCTGCGCTGCTCACCGACATGAACCAGGTGCTGGCCTCCAGCGCCGGTAACGCGGTGGAAGTGCGCGAAGCGGTGCGCTACCTGACCGGTGAATACCGCAACCCGCGCATCCACGAAGTGACCATGGCGCTGTGCGCCGAGATGCTGATCTCCGCCGGTCTGGCCAGCGACGACAGCGATGCCCGCCGCAAACTGCAGGCGGTGCTGGATAACGGCAAGGCTGCCGAGATCTTCGGTCGCATGGTTACTGGCTTGGGTGGTCCGGCCGATTTCATGGAGCGTTACGATGCTTACCTGCCGAAAGCGGCCATCGTGCGTCCGGTGTTTGCGGCCAACAGCGGTTTCGTGACCGCCATGGATACCCGCGAGCTGGGTCTGGCCGTGGTGGCGATGGGCGGTGGTCGCCGCGCTGCCGGTGACAAACTTGATTATGCGGTCGGTCTGACCGACTTTATCCGCCTGGGTCAAAGCGTCGATGCTGACAAGCCGATCGCGATGATCCACGCTCAGACTGAAGAGCAATATGCTCAGGCTGCCAGCATGGTGCAGGCGGCTGTCCGGATTGGTGGCGAGCGGCCACAGGCTCTGCCTGAAGTGTACCGCCGTATCACCCTGGCTGATTTGTAACAAGGGGAAGACCCATGAAACGTACCTTTATTCTGATGATGGACTCTTTCGGTATTGGCGCTGCTGCCGACGCCGAGAAGTTCGGAGATGTGGGCGCCAACACCCTTGGCCATATCGCCAAGGCGTGTGCGGCAGGTGAAATTGAAGGCCGCGGTGCCCTCAATCTGCCCAACCTCAACAAGCTGGGTCTGGGCCACGCTTGCGAGCAGGCCTCCGGCTACTTCCCGGAAGGGCTGAAGAAAGATATCGAGGTGGTCGGTGCCTACGGCTTTGCTCAGGAACTCTCCTCCGGCAAGGATACCCCGTCAGGTCACTGGGAGATCGCCGGTGTGCCCGTGCTGTTCGAGTGGGGCTACTTCAAGGATCACCACAACAGTTTCCCGCAGGAGCTGCTGGACGCCATCGTCGAGAAGGCTGGCCTGCCGGGTTATCTCGGCAACTGCCACGCCTCCGGTACCCAGGTGCTGGATGATCTGGGCGAAGAGCACATGAAGACCGGCAAGCCGATCCTCTACACCTCTGCCGACTCCGTGTTCCAGATTGCCTGCCACGAAGAGACCTACGGCCTCGAGAAGCTCTATGAGCTGTGCCACATCGTGCGCGAGCTGCTGGAGCCCTACAACATCGGCCGCGTGATTGCGCGTCCGTTCGTGGGCACTGGCAAGGGCAACTTCAAGCGTACCGGCAACCGTCACGACTACTCCGTGCTGCCGCCGGCGCCGACCGTGCTGGACTACATGAAAGATGCGGGTGGCCAGGTGGTTTCCATCGGCAAGATCGCCGACATCTATGCCGAGCAGGGCATCACCAAGAAGGTGAAAGGTACAGGTCTGGTTGAGCTATGGGATCGTACTCTGGAAGAGGTGAAAGCAGCCGGTGACAACACCATCGTCTTCACCAACTTTGTGGACTTCGACTCCTCTTACGGCCACCGTCGTGACGTGAAGGGTTACGCCGATGCGCTGGAGTACTTCGACTCCCGCCTGCCGGAGCTGTTCGAGCAGATGCAGGATGGCGACGTGGTGGTGCTGACCGCTGACCACGGTTGCGACCCGACCTGGGGTGGCACCGACCACACCCGTGAATACATTCCGGTGCTGTTCTTCGGCAAGCCGGTCAAGGCTGGCTCCGTCGGTCGTCGCGAGACCTTTGCCGATATCGGCCAGAGCATCGCGGCTTACCACTGTCTGCCGAAACTGGCATACGGTACCAGCTTCCTGTAATTTACCCGCCCGCCACTTCGGCGGCGGGCAATTTATAAAACAATAAAACTCAACCTGTGTGAAGGAATCAAGAGAATGGCAACTCCTCATATCAATGCGAAAGATGGCGCCTTTGCTGATACCGTGCTGATGCCGGGCGACCCCCTGCGCGCCAAGTACATCGCTGAAACTTTCCTGGAGAACGTCGAGCAGATCTGCGACGTGCGCAACATGTTCGGCTTTACCGGTACCTACAAGGGCCGTCGTATCTCCGTCATGGGTCACGGCATGGGTATCCCGTCCTGCTCCATCTACGCAAAAGAGCTGATCACCGATTACGGTGTGAAGACCCTGATCCGCGTGGGCTCCTGCGGTGCCGTGCGTGAAGATGTGAAACTGCGTGACGTGGTGATCGGTATGGGTGCCTGCACCGATTCCAAAGTAAACCGTCTGCGTTTCAAGGATCACGACTTCGCTGCCATCGCTGACTTTGACCTGGTTGCCAATGCTGTTCAGGCTGCCAAGAACAAGGGCACTCCGGTGCGCGTTGGTAACATCTTCTCCGCCGACCTGTTCTACACCCCGGATCCCTCCATGTTCGACGTCATGGAAAAATACGGCATCCTGGGTGTCGAGATGGAAGCGGCCGGTATCTACGGCGTGGCTGCAGAGTACGGTGCCAAGGCACTGACCATCTGCACCGTCTCCGATCATATCCGTACCGGCGAGCAGACCACTGCCGAAGAGCGTCAGCTGACCTTCAACGACATGATCGAGATTGCGCTGGACTCCGTCCTGCTGGGCGACAAGTAATCTGTCGTAGTGGCATGACAAGTGGAATGAAAACGGCGGCCTTCGGGCCGCCGTTTTGCATTTCTGAGGCTGGCGTCATAGGTCGAGGGCGAAGCGCCCCTTGCCTGCCAGCTTGGCCCGATACATGGCGGCATCCGCCCGGTGCAGCAGCTCGTCGATGTGGCAGTGCTGACCATGACGACAGATCGCACCGCCAATGCTGCCCGCCAGCGGTAGCCGGTGGCCAGCCACATCCCAGGGTTCGGCCATGGAGGTCAGCAGCCGTTGGCAGAGGGCTGGCAGCTCCTGCTCCGGGTGGCGCAAGTCGGGCAGTATGATGGTGAACTCGTCGCCTGCGAGGCGGGCCACCATGTCGCCGGGACGCACTTCGGCACAGAGCACGCTGGCGAAGCGATGCAGCAGGGCATCCCCCACATGGTGTCCCAGCCGGTCGTTGATCTCCTTGAAGCCATCCAGATCGAGAAACAGCAGGCCGAGCGCCTCCCCGTCATGGTGTACCCGCTCCAGCTCGCGGGTCAGGCGCAGGGTGAACGCGCGCCGGTTGGGCAGGGTGGTGAGCGGGTCGTGGCTGGCATCATGTTCAAGCTGGCTCTGCAGCGCCTTGAACTGGGTGATATCGGCACCCAGGATATAGATCCCGGCCTCGTCGCCCCGGCTCGGGATCATGGTGATCTTGAGATCGCGCGGGCCGATGGGCAGCTCGAAGCGGTATTCGAAGCTCACCTGCTCCCCCGCCTGTGCCCGGGCTAGATAGGTCATGGCATTGGCATAGGCGGCTTCACCGATCACTTCCCGCGCGCTCATATCCAGCATGCGTTCGGGATCGAGCCCGAAATAGCGGCAGTAAGCCTGATTGGCAAACAGGTAGCGCCCCTCTGGCGAGAGCATGCTGATGGTAACCGGCAGGCCGTCGGTGATGGCGCGCAGTCGGGCACGGTTGCGCTCCACCTCGGCCATCGCGGTGTGCAGTTGCTCGACGGTTGCCGACTGCTCGCGGGTGCGTTCTCGCACCTGCATCGCCAGCCCCAGCTGCAACTGCAGCAGCTTCTCTTCGGCCAGCTTGCGCTCGGTGAGATCGGCAAACACGGCGATCAGGTGGGGGGCCACGGTGCGGCTCTTGCATAGGGTTACGCTCAGTTGTACCCAACAGTGGCGGCCATCTGCACGCAACATCCGCTTCTCCAGCCGGTAGTGCTGACGCTTGCCATCGATCAGCGCCTGGAAGAGCGGCAACTCTCGTGGCAGATCGTCGGGATGGGTCATGGCTTGCCAGGTTTGATTCAGCATCTCCTGTTCGCGATAACCGAGCAGCTGTTGCAGCCCCGGATTGGCTTTGAGCCACACCCCCTCCATAGAGGAGAGCGCCATGCCGACCGCCGACTGGTTGAAAGTTTGGGTGAAGAGATGCTCCTGATCTTCCAGCACGTTGCTGAGGCTGCGTACCTGATGGCGCCGCTCGAGATCGTGCAGGGTGCTCTCGACCAGCAGGCCGAAATCATCGAGATCCTGGCGCTGCGCCTCATCGAGGGTACGCGGCTTGCTGTCTACCAGACAGAGGGTGCCGAGCACCACCCCGTCCAGCGCCCGCAGGGGGCGACCGGCGTAGAACACCACATGGGGTGGGCCGAGCACCAGCGGATTGTCGGCAAAGCGGGGGTCGATACGGGCATCCGGCACCTGCATGATGCCGGGTTGCAAAATGGCGTGGCCACAGAAGGAGTGCTCCCGGCTGATTTCGCACAGCGGGATGCCGGTGCGGGAGAGAAACCACTGGCGATCCACATCGGTCAGGGAGACCAGTGCCACGGGCAGATCAAAATGGCGGCTGATGAGGCGGGTCAGGCGATCCAGCTGGGCGATGGGCTCGCGGTCGAGCAGCCCGAGGATCCGCAGTCGTGCCAGCCGACTCTCTTCATCCACGGGTAAAGTGGGGGCAATCATGCAGCTCTCCTGCTGGTTGTGCCATCAAGGATATATATACAAGGTGGCAGGGGGATCGGCGCCGGTCTACGGCTGATCGGCAGGTTTGCTCTTTTTCTTGTGTTTGCGCACCCGCATGTAGTTGCGGCGCACGCCGTAGGAGATGAGTAGCCCGGCCAGCAGGGCAACCAGCAGCATCAGTCGCTGCTTCTCCTGCACTACTTTGAGCCGGGTATCCTTGTCTGCCAGCAGCTTTTGCTCTTCCAGAGTGATGCGCAGGTAGCCGATGGTCTGAGGGCCATCGAGGATCTCCTGCACGAACTGGATCCGCCCCTTGCCCTGATCCGGCAGCGACTTGTTGTCGCTGCCGATGGGCAGCAGGCTCTCCAGCGGCACCGCCTGCTCCGACTGGGCGAGGGGAATGCCGCGTCCGTCATAGAGGGTGACATCGAGGATCTCCGGCTCGGCCGCCAGATCCCGTGCCAGCCGCTCCAGCTCGCTGCTTTTGTCTTCCTTGATCCAGCGCTTCATGTCGCGGGCGGCATAGGCGACCAGCGCCTGCGCCCGGTTGCGCGCTTCGCTGTGCAGTGACGCCTGGCTTTCACCCTGCATATGGATGAGCACGCCGAGTACCCAGCAGCCGAGCAAAATGCCGGCGGCCAGGCTGAGAACACGTTTGATTGGAAGATGACGCTGCAAGCGTGAGGCCTCATGGTGACAAGGAGTGGCGGGATCTTGGCGCTTGCCTGTACAAAAAGCAATACGCTACTCTGGACCAGCATTGTTAACCCCCTGATCACCAAGGAAGGCGTATCCCTTATGTTGTTGTCCCGGCTCCCCCCTCTGTTATCCGATTGGCCCGCGTTGTTGTCCGGCGCACCCTGCTGGCAGCTCAACGTTGATGCGTTGCAGCCGACAGAGACCCCGCAGGCGGGGGGCTGGCTGGTGCTATTTGGCAAGGGGCTGGGTGCATCCCATCTGGCGCGTCTGTCGCCACTGTTGGCCGCCCAGGGGCTGGCAGCCACCCTCTATCCTCCCAGCGAGGTGGCGGGTGTGCCGCTGCTGCTGCTTGGCTGCGATCGCTTCTCACCCGCGCTGGTGGCCGAGCTCAATAGCGGTGAGTGGGAGATCGATCTCTGTCATTTGCCCGCCCTGCCGACCCTGAGCAAACCCGGCCTGCTGGTGATGGACATGGACTCCACCGCGATCCGCATCGAGTGTATCGACGAGATTGCCCGCCTTGCCGGGGTGGGGGATCAGGTGGCGGCGGTAACGGCCGCGGCCATGCAGGGCAAGCTGGAGTTCTCCGACAGCCTGCGCAACCGGGTGGCCCTGCTGGCAGGGGCGCCAGTCACCATTCTCGACGAGGTGGCCGCCAACATGCCGTGGATGCCCGGCTTGCAGTTGATGGTCGATACCCTCAAAGGGGCGGGTTGGAAGGTGGCCATCGCCTCTGGTGGTTTTACCCGTTTTGCCGGTGAGCTGCAGCAGGCGCTGGGGCTCGACGCCATCTTTGCCAACGAGCTGGCGGTGGAAGAGGAGCAACTGAGCGGCGAGGTGAGCGGGCGGATTGTCGATGCCTCCGTCAAGGCCGAAGTGTTGCAGCAGTTGGCGCAGGAGTACGGTATTGCTGCCGCCCAGACTGTGGCCATCGGCGATGGCGCCAACGATCTCAAGATGATGGGGGTAGCCGGGCTTGGCATTGCCATTCACGCCAAACCGCTGGTGCGGGCGCAGGCGGCGGCCACCCTCAATCATCACGATCTGGAAGGGGTGATCTGCCTGTTGGCGGCACGGGCCTGCAGCGAGCGGCGTTGGGACCAGCGCTGATCGTGTTTCAAGGAGGAAACCCATAAAAATGGAATTGTTGCAGCAGTCTCTGTTTATCCCCTGTGGCGCCCATCAACTGCATGTTCGCCACATCAAACCCCGGGTCGCCGTGCATGGCGAGCCGATCCTGATGGTGCACGGCGCCATAGAGAACGGCCGGATCTTCTACACCGAATCGGGCAAGGGGCTGGCCTGCTTTCTGGCCCGCCACGGCTATCAGGTCTATGTGGCTGATTTGCGGGGGCGGGGGCTCAGCACTCCGGCCATCGCCGAGCAGGCGGAGCACGGTCAGCACGAACTGATCACCGAGGATCTGCCCACCCTGCACCGCTGGATTGCCGCGCGCCATCACGGTTTCAAGGTACACTGGGTGGCCCACTCCTGGGGTGGCGTCATCATGGCCTCGACTCTGGTGCGTTTCCCCGAGTTGGCGGATCAGGTGGCCAGCCTGCTGTTCTTTGGCACCAAGCGCGGAGTGTCGGTGCACAATCCCGAGCGCTGGCTGAAGGTGGATCTGATCTGGAACCGGTTGGCCCCCTGGCTGGCCCGCCGCCACGGTTTTCTGGCGGCTCGCAATCTGAAGATTGGTGCTGACGACGAGCCGCTGCGCTATCTGCAGGAGACCATCCCCTGGGTCAAGTGCGGCCCCTGGCAGGATCCCCACGACGGTTTTGCCTATGACGAGGCGGCGGCGCGGGTCAACTGGCCGCCGCTCTGGATGATCTCGGCCAAAGCGGACAAGGTGCTGGGTCACCCGACCGATGTGCGCCGTTTCAGCGCCGAGATGGGCTCGGCCACCCGCCACACCCGTCTGGGGCGGGATAATGGCAACCGCCTCGATTATGACCACATCAACATGCTGACCGCCCCGCAGGCGCAGGAGGATCACTTCCCCCAGATCCTTGACTGGCTGCTCAATCCGCAGACGGCATGACAAGAAACAGGGCGCATCGAGCGCCCTGTGTCATTTGGGGATGTTTCGGGATGTTCAGTTCAGCGGCGGCGTGATGCCAAAGCGGAACAGGGTGGCCCGGGTGGTATCGGTCAGCTCGCCGACCCCCACCACGCTCCACAGCTCCTCTTCCAGCTTTTTGGCCTTGTGGATCGCGAACTTGGCGATGTAGTCCAGCTCGTTGGCTATGAAGTTGGTGTCGGGCCGCCCGGTGCGGGAGATGCCGACCAGTACCGAGTAAAACTCTCCCTGTTGTTGTGCCAGTTCGATGAACTGGCGCTTCTCCTGACTGCTGACAAAGCTGCTGGCCAGTCGGCTGTTGAAGATGGGCAGGCCCGCCTTGGTCTGGATGCTGGCGATGTAGACCTCGTCTTCTCTCGGTTTGTCCTCCCGCTCGATGGCGCGCAGCGGGTTCATCAGCAGCTCCTTGAGCAGTTCCCCCTGAAACAGCGGGTAGAGGTTCTCCTGTTCCGGCAGCTCGGCACAGGCTTGCAGCAGCCGCTGCAGACTGCGCGGTTGCAGCGACTTGCCGATGGAAGCCGGTTTGGGCGCCCCTTTCAGCTTGTTGACGTAGACCGGCGAGTTGAACAGGTGATGGGTGTAGATGTTGCGCAGTGCCCGCGCCAGCCCACGATAGCGGCGCTGCTCCTGGGCCGCCTTGAGTTTGTTCTGGTTGCTCTCGATCAGCAGGCTGAAGAACTGGCGGCCGGTGTGGCGATCCGAATCCCCTTCGATGCAGAGGTGCAGCACGGTACGGGTCATGTTGAGGCTGACCAGCCGGTAGGAGAGGTGCTGCAGATCCATGCTCTTGGAGAGCTCCTGCAAGCGGGGCAGGGCGATGGTCACCACATCATTCTTCTCGCCGACGAAGGCCTCTTCCAGCTCGATTTGCAGGCCGTGAGTCGAGATGTCGCGGGTCCAGCCGATCCAGGATTTGCCATTGTGGTGGATGGCGACCGCCGTCTTGTGGATGTAGCGCGACTCTTTGCGCAACTGAACATAGTGCAGGGTCTCGATCTCGAACGGGGCGACGCCCTGCTCGTGGCCAAAGCGCTGCAGCTCGTTGGCGTTGTTGCTGACTCCTTCCTGATGGAACTCTTCCCGCTGGGACTCCTGGCCGATCTCCTGCAGCAGGCCGCAGTAGCCGATCTGCTTGAGCCGCTCGAGCAGCAGGATATCTTGCAACTGCGGGTTGTCCTGCCCCTGCAGTTGGCCCACATCTGCCTCGACCAAATCGCACGCCTCCAGCGAAAATTTGTAGACGCGCCAGCTGGGGCGGCGCGAGCCTACCTGGAAGAAGAGGGCGGTGAGGCCACTCTGGCGCAGCTCCTCGGCGGTCGCGGAGAAGAAGTAGATATGGCTGCGCACCGTGTGGGTAAAGCAGTAGATGATGGCCTCGGTGGTGGTGCCGGGGGCCGGGCAGAGCCGTTTCATCCGTTCGGCGTTGAAGAGGCCCGCGAGGGCATCGCGGTTCTTTTCGTCGCGCCAATACTCCAGCAGGTGCTGGTTGTTCTCGGTACGCAGGGCGATCTCGAGGTTGGGGCTGTCGCCGGTGCCGAAGAAGAGCGGCATGCCGGTCATCCGCGGCAGGTAGAATTGCTCATAGCCCTTGATGATGGCGGCGGAGAGCAGGTAGTCAACGCTGACCCGATAGCGGATCTTGTTGGCCTCGATAAAGTCGCTGAGGAAGGCATCGAAGGCGGGCTGCTCGCCGGAGCGCACCAGTCTCAGCCAATATTTCCCCTCTTTGCTCTCTTCACCGAGTATCTGGTAGCCGACCGGTTGGTGCAGCACCGGATTGGGGGTGTCCCGCTCCAGCCCGGTAAAGAAGACCTCCACCTGGGCGCCGGTGTGGTAGTTGGGCAGATAGGGGACTGAGACCCGCATGCCTCCAAGTGATAGGTCAGAACTCTTGGCGAACAGCTTCTCACCGTCCTGAAACTTGATCAGTACCGGCGAGCTGAAGTGCATCCGCTCCTGACGGCGGCCGTAGTAGCTGGCAAAAGCGATGGTATTGACGTCATATTGCCGGAAGGGGCTGGCAGGGGGAGAGAGCTGGCCATCCACACGAGCGTTGTGGTGCTGTTTTTGCCACTGTTGCAGCGCCTCGTAGACGCCGAGAGTATAGATATCGCGGTAGAGATAGCATTGGGACTGAAACAGGCCGATCGCCTCGGCGGGCATGAAGTGGGTGATGCCGTCGAATTCATGCACCAGGCACTCATCCCCCAGCTCATCGCGCATGTCGATGACCCTGCGGCAGGGTGAGCACTTGCGCTTGAGCTCCATCTTGATCAGAAAACGGCTGTTGCTGTTTTCCTCCTGGGTCATGCGGTTGAAGATCTCGTCGAAATCTTTCTCCCGCAGCAAGGGGACGAGTTGTTCAATCAGATGTTGCTGGTGTTCTGAATCCATGTGTTCCTGCCACGGAAAGTCACTTTTCCGATTCTGGGTTTGATCTGTCGGTCGCAAACAAGTATATCAAGCAGGAATTCATCCTGTCCCCGAGTTATCAATGGCCAAAAATAAAACTGCTTATGTTTGTTCCGAATGTGGTGCCGACTTCACACGCTGGCAAGGTCAATGCAGCGAGTGCAAGGAGTGGAATACCATCACCGAGGTGCGTCTCGGGTCGGTAAGCCCTGCTGGCAAGAGTGCCCGATACACCGGTTATGCCGGCGCGGTCGGCAGTCAGGTGCAAACACTGGCAGAGATCGCCACCACTGAAATCCCCCGTTTTACCTCCGGTTTCAAGGAGCTGGATCGGGTGCTTGGCGGCGGCGTGGTGCCCGGTTCGGCCATTCTGATCGGCGGCAACCCGGGGGCGGGCAAGTCGACCTTGCTGCTGCAGACCATGTGTGGTCTGGCCGAGCGGATGAAAACCCTCTATGTCACCGGTGAGGAGTCGCTGCAGCAGGTGGCGATGCGGGCCAACCGCCTCGGGCTGCTCACCGACAAGCTGCGGATGCTCTCCGAGACCAGCGTCGAGCAGATTTGCCTGATTGCTCAGCAGGAGCAGCCGCAGATCATGGTGATCGACTCCATTCAGGTGATGCATGTGGCGGATGTGCAATCGTCCCCCGGTTCGGTCTCACAGGTGCGTGAGGCGGCGGCGCTGCTGACCCGCTACGCCAAGCAGAACCATGTGGCTATCTTCATGGTGGGTCACGTGACCAAGGATGGCAGTCTGGCAGGCCCCAAGGTACTGGAGCACTGCATCGACTGTTCGGTGCTGCTTGATGGCGGCCATGACTCCCGTTTTCGCACCCTGCGCTCCCACAAGAACCGCTTCGGCGCGGTCAACGAGCTGGGGGTCTTTGCCATGACCGAGCAGGGGATGCGCGAGGTGAGCAACCCCTCCGCCATCTTCCTCAGTCGGGGGCAGGAGCAGGCGCCCGGCTCCATCGTCATGGTGATCTGGGAGGGTACCCGACCGCTGCTGGTGGAGTTGCAGGCGCTGGTGGACTACTCCCAGCTCTCCAACCCGCGCCGGGTGGCGGTGGGGATGGATCACAACCGGCTTGCCATGCTGCTGGCGGTGCTGCACCGTCACGGCGGCCTGCAGATGGCGGATCAGGATGTCTTCATCAACGTGGTCGGCGGGGTCAAGGTCGAGGAGACCAGTGCGGATCTGGCGCTGCTGCTGGCGATGGTCTCCAGTTTCCGGGATCAGGCACTGCCCAAGGATCTGGTGGTATTTGGCGAAGTGGGCCTTTCCGGTGAAATTCGCCCGGTGCCGTCCGGTCAGGAGCGGTTGCAGGAAGCGGCAAAGCACGGTTTCCGTCGCGCCATCGTGCCGCACGCCAATGCCCCCAAGCACCCCATCGAAGGGATGGAAGTGGTGCCGGTCAAGAAGCTGTCCGAGGCACTCGAGGCGCTGTAATCGTCCCGCATTGCAATCGATACAACCGAACAACAAAAAAGAGCGCCTCGGCGCTCTTTTTTATAGGCTGGAACCTGCCATCAGGGCTGGCTATGTTCCAGATGCTCGCTCAGCAGTTGCTCCAGCTCGCGGTGGAGCAGTTCTTCGTCGCCGACGTTGAGCTCGATCATCCGCTTGAGGTGGGTGGCGCTGTCGATATCGATGTGGTGGCAGTAGAAGCCCAGCTTCTTGCTGGCCTCGTGGGTCAGCTCGACCTGCATCTTGATCTCGATATCGCTACCGCTTAGCACAAAGCTGAGCTGGTACTCCTTGTTGTCACGACTCTCCCAGTCGTCGGGGCGGATCAACAGGGCTCCCTGCAAGGAGACATCGACCAGCTGAGTCTGCCACTTCTGTTCCCCCTGAGTTAGTTCTGCCATGGTCAAGTAGAGGATCCGTGCAAAACGGCGGCGCTCAGACATGCTCATCTCCTGTATGCAATAAGTGTGGACGCTAGGGTCATTGCTCTGAGTGTAATCCACCTTGGTTGCCAGTATCTTGAACTTGCTCCGAAAATGGCGTTCAGGCTTGCTGGGTAGTCAAGGATTCCACCACATGGAGCGCCTTGACCAGACGATCTTCCTGTTTGAAGCGCTCCTCCAGTACCGGACCCAGCTCGTTGAGATCGTCATCCAGCAGCAGCAGTTGGGCCTCGTCGGCATCGCTGTATTTGTCGTTGAACTCGAGAGCGAATTCGGTGCTGGTACGAATGTGGGGATAGATGCGCTTGGCCAGCTCCAGCGTTTCGCCGCTGGCTTGCTCGAAGGCGGTGACCACATGGTGGTAGATCTCGAAATGACCGGCGCTGACATAGTCGACCAGCTTTTCGCAAAAGTGCTGCAGCTCTTCCGTTTTTGGCAGGTTGCGCTGCTTGGTTCGGGCCGGGGTGAGGCCTGCCAGCCGCATATACTCGACCAATAAGGCTTGCCTTGCATCCAGCCAGTCATCGATAGCCTTATGCTTGCCAGCCAGCGCCTGTTTGGTCTGTTCCAGTTTCGTCAACATAATCCCTCCGTGGGGCAAAGGCTGGGCGTTTGATGGGCTTCCGAGCCGTTTGAGCAGTGACATTACCTATAACTAGGGAAAATCTGACCAAGCGTCAATAGCCATGCCGGGATATTGTTAAGTGACGAAGAAATAGGCTCTCTATCGTTTCCCCATGCCTGCAGCTTTCAGGCCGGTCCGCGGTTTTTCTGGTGTGGAATGTGACTATTTCCGCAGATCTTGATGAAAACCCCAGCGTTTGACGCGTTCGGCTCGATAAAGGCTTTGCCTGTGCGTTTTTTTTTGCATAGAGTGACCCAGCGCTAAATGCCCGATCATAAAGGAAATGTTATGAACAAAGCTCAACTTGTCGATGCGATTGCCGCCAAAGCAGATCTGAGCAAAGCTCAGGCCAAAGTGGCTCTGGAAGAGATCATCAATGGTATTACCCAGAGCTTGAAAGAAGGCGATGCTGTGCAACTGGTCGGTTTTGGCACCTTCAAGGTCACCCACCGCGCAGGCCGCACCGGTCGTAACCCGCAAACTGGTAACGAGATCCAGATTGCTGCTGCCAACGTGCCTTCATTCGTGGCTGGCAAGGCTCTGAAAGACGCCGTCAAGTAAGTCCGAAAGTCTGTTTTGTCCAATGCCAGTCAGCTTGCTGACTGGCATTGTTTTTATGGGGTTCTCCCATCCTTCCTATTAGTTCTTCCTGACTTTTCCTGCTGTGCCAGTTCCTTCTGTCAGCCTTGTTGTGGCTGAGGATTCATGCCGTCTGCAGGGTGGATGGCAGCGGCCAGATCCGCTCATAGGCCCAGGTAAAGAGCATGATGTAGACGAGGTAGAAGGCGACAAAGCCGAGATCCAGCATCAGGGCGTCCCACAGCCCCAGATCGAGCCAGAACATGACACAGGGGAGGGAGAGCAGCATAAAGCTCGCCTCATAGCCAAACGCGTGCAGGAAGCGGTCCAGTGGTCGCTTGTTGGTGCGCCCGCAAAGTTTGAGCAACCCCTTGTCGAACAACAGGTTCCAGCCGTAGGTCCAGGCGGTGGCGACGATGGAGAAGAAGATTGCCAGCGAACCGACCTCTGCGACGCCCTGACCGAACAGCTGGCTGATCAGCGGTGCGACCAGCGCCAGCCCGATGCCTTCGTAGAGAACCAGATAGCGAAGTCGATCCGGGGTGGTGCGCAGTTGGGTACTACTCATGTGATGTGCCTCCTGTGGGAGGCGCATTCTAATCAGGGCGTGGTTAAAAGAGAAGCACCCCGGCCTGTCATGGTTGGTGTTGAGGGGGCATGATGATGCCCTTCTTTGCGGCACTCCTCTTTAATTGCTAACTCTAATTGCCAACTCTGGTCGTGCACCCTGGGTGGTGAAGTCTGCGACTCAGGCGCCGGTTGGTGTGACCCGGGTCAGCATGGCAAAGCCCTCTTCCACCTGAGTGAGCTGTACCTTGACCTCTCCCAACTCGGCGAGCGATGCGACATGGGTGCCGCCACAGGGGATGGTCACCTCCTGACCTTCCAGCGTGCAGTGCCAGTAGCGCGAGTCTATGATGGCCTCGCCAGCGCGGCTGCGGCGGATCTCGCCTCCGGCTGCGATCCAGTCGGCCAGTTGCTGGTTGACCTTCTCTTCAATCAGCGCCAGATCTGCCAGCAGCGCCTCGCTGTTGACCCCTTTCTTGCGCAGGCTCTTGCCGATTCGGTACTGCTCCCGCGAACCGCAAGGCTCGACCCGCGAGCTTTGAATAGCAAGACGATCGAAGTCGGGCTGGCCCAGTGCATCGCGCTCGCTTACCTCCTTGCGCCAGTAGGGGATGAGTACCCGGTTGAGGGCCATCGCGGCCAGATGGCAGCCGCTATGGCCCAGACTCAGGGCGTGGCGGGCAGCGCTATCTACTTGTAATTCGACCTGGCTGCCAACGGCCAGCTCATGGTCACCGGTCAGCGGATGGACCACCACGAAACTCCACCCCTCTGCGCTCCGCTTGACCGGAATCGCAGTATCGACAAACAGCTCGCCATCCGGGCTGATAGCTCCCATCCGGCAGGGGCCAATGGCGGCTTCGCCCCCTTCCCAGCGAACATGGCCCACATCCCCCGGCTGATCGGGCCAGAGATGGCTCTGGGGATGAAAGGGGGTGAGGTCGGTGACCAGCAGCGTGGTGTCACCGCGTTGGCAGCAGACCACGCTGGCCTGCTCCTGATGATGGCCCAGCACGAAGCTGGCTCGGGTATGTTCCATGGCAAGGCTCCCGCAACGATAAATGAGAAGAGAAAGCGGCAGCATACGCCAAAGTGCGAAGGGGCTCATTAACCAGCGTTAATGAGCCCCTCTGTTGCTTGACGGTTCGCTAGATCATGGCAACCAGCAGGTAGGCGTTGAGCCCGATCACCAGTGCGACGATAAGGCGGCCTACCGCTTGGGTGACGGGGTGGTTGCGATGTTCCCCCATCAGCGCCCGATCGCCGGTCAGCATCAACAGCGGGATCAGGGCCAGCGCGATGCCAAAACTCAGGATCACCTGACTCAGCACCAGAATTTCGGTGGTATTGAGCCCCATGGCGATCACCACGAAGGCGGGAGCCATGGTGATGGCGCGACGCAGCCAGAGCGGGATGGTAAAGCGCACGAAGCCTTGCATCACCACTTGCCCGGCCAGAGTGCCCACCACGGTGGAGCTGATGCCGGAGGCGACTAGCGAGAGGCCAAACAGCGTCGCCGCAGCCTGACCCAGCAGCGGGGTGAGAGTCTGGTAGGCGGACTCCAGCTCCGCCACCTGCTGGTGGCCCGAACTGTGGAACGCGGCCGCCGCCATCGCCATCATCGCCAGATTGACGAAGCCGGCGATGGTCATGGCAATCGCCACATCGACCCGGGTGGTGTGCAGCCGCTGGCTGACCGAGCCCTGATCCTGCGTGTGCTGGGTCAGCGCCGAGTGCAGGTAGATAACGTGGGGCATCACGGTGGCACCGAGCACACCGGCGGCCAGATAGACGGCATCGCTGTTGGGCAGACCGGGGAAGAGGGCGCCCTCCAGCAGGCTGGGCAGATGGGGGCGGGAGAAGATCAGCTCAACGATGTAGGCTGCCGCAACGAACAGCAGCAGGCCACCGACTACGAACTCCAGCGGTTTCTGGCCGCGAGATTGCAACATCAGGATCCCCCAGGTCACCACGGCGGTGATGCAGGCCCCCTCCAGCAGGGTGACGCCAAGCAGCAGCTTGAAGCCGACCGCTGCGCCAATGAATTCGGCAAGATCGGTGGCCATGGCGATGATCTCTGCCTGTACCCAGTAGGCCCACACCGCCGGTTTCGGCAGTCGGTCGCGAATGTGCTCCGCCAGATTCTTGCCGGTGACGATGCCGAGCTTGGCCGAGAGGGTCTGCACCACCATGGCCATCAGGTTCGCCCACACCACCACCCACAGCAGCTGGTAGCCGAAGGTAGAGCCCGCCTGGATATTGGTGGCGAAGTTGCCCGGATCGATGTAACCGATGGCGGCGATAAAGGCAGGCCCGAGCAGGGTCAGTTTGAATTTGCGGGCCGGGATCGTTGTTGTCAGTGCGGGTTGCATGGCATCACCCTCCATAAGGATATGGAGAGAGAATAGATCTAAATGATAACTATTATCAATTGCTCTTTTGTATCATTTCCATCGGGAAAAACATTTGAGGCAGTCAGTTGCAGTGAAGGATGTGATTTTGTACAATACGCCGCCCTAGAAAAGCAGCGACTAAACACCTTTATGTTCCTTGCCTCCGAGGTCTGGCTGCACCTGGGCGGAGGCTGAATTAATCCGTAAGGAGCTAAAATGCGTCATTACGAAATCGTCTTCATGGTTCATCCGGACCAGAGCGAGCAAGTACCCGGCATGATCGAGCGTTACACCGGCGCTATCACCACCTCCGGTGGCACCATTCATCGCCTGGAAGATTGGGGCCGTCGTCAGCTGGCTTACCCGATCGACAAACTGCACAAAGCCCACTACGTTCTGATGAACGTAGAAGCAGAGCAAGCCGTTATCGATGAGCTGGAAACCAACTTCCGCTTCAACGATGCCGTTATCCGCAACATGATCATGCGCACCAAGCACGCTGTGACTGAAGTTTCTCCGATGGCCAAGGCCAAGGAAGAGCGTTTTGTCCGTCGTGACGACGAGCGCCGTGAAGAAGCTACTGAAGCTGCTTCCGAAGAGTAATTCTGGATCACTGAATAGAGGATAAAGGCCATGGCACGTTATTTCCGTCGTCGTAAGTTCTGCCGCTTCACCGCCGAGAACGTTACCGAGATCGACTACAAAGATATCGTTACTCTGAAAAACTACGTCACTGAATCTGGCAAGATCGTACCGAGCCGTATCACCGGTACCCGCGCCAAGTATCAGCGTCAGCTGGCACGCGCCATCAAGCGTGCTCGTTACCTGGCTCTGCTGCCGTACACCGATCTGCACAACAAGTAAGAATCGGTCCGGCACTTAAGCCTAACTCAACTTCTCTAGAGGAAAGGTAATGCAAGTTATCCTGCTCGACAAAATCGCCAAACTGGGCGGTCTGGGTGATCAAGTCGCTGTTAAAGCTGGCTACGCCCGTAACTATCTGATCCCGCAAGGCAAAGCTGTTATGGCTACCAAGGCTAACATCGAATCTTTCGATGCTCGCCGTGCTGAACTGGAAGCCAAACTGGCTGCCGGTAAAGCTGCCGCTGAAGAGCGCGCTGCCAAGCTGGCCGAACTGGCTGCCGTTGTTATCGCCTCCAAATCTGGCGACGAAGGCAAGCTGTTCGGTTCCATCGGTACCCGTGACGTGGCTGAAGCCATCACTGCTGCTGGTGTTGCTGTTGCCAAGAGCGAAGTCCGTATGGGCAACGTTCTGCGTAACACCGGTGAGTACGAAGTTGCCGTTCAGCTGCACGCTGACGTTAAAGCAACCGTACAGATCCAGGTTGTTGCCCTGTAATAGCGATTCGCTTTTGCAGAAAAAACCCGCGCTCTTGCGCGGGTTTTTTATTTTGGGGCCCGGGGGTAGAGTGAAGGTCTGTTCTGTTGGAGGAGATCTTTATGGCAGCCTGGGTCGAGGGTCGCGTCATTGAACGCATCGAGTGGACACCTACCCTGTTCTCCCTGCGCGTAGCGGCCGATCTGGCCCCCTACAAGGCAGGTCAATTCACCAAGTTGGCCCTCGAGCAGGGCGATCGCCGCATTCAGCGCGCCTACTCCTTCGTCAATCCTCCCTCTGCGCCATACCACGAGTTCTATCTGGTCGAGATCCCCAGTGGTGAACTGACCCCCTCGCTCGGCTCGCTACAAGCCGGTGATACCCTGCTGGTGCAATCCCAGGCGACCGGCTTCCTGACGCTCGATGAGGTGCCCGCCGGGCGCGATCTCTGGCTGCTCTCGACCGGTACGGCCATCGGTCCGTTCCTCTCCATGCTGGCCGATGGCGAGGTGTTTAACCGTTTCGAGAATCTGGTGCTGGTGCACGGGGTGCGCAAAGGAGAAGAGCTAAGTTATCAGCCACTTATCGCCAGATTTGCCGGGCAATATGGCGAACGCTTTCGTTATGTTCCCTTTGTCAGCCGAGAGCCGTGGCCGGATGCAATGGCAGGACGGATCCCGGCGGCGATTGCCTGCGGCCAGTTGCAGGCGCGGGTGGGACTGGACTTTTCAGCCGAACGGAGTCAGGTGCTGATCTGTGGCAACCCGGAGATGGTGAAAGAGACCCAGCAGACCTTGCTGGCGCTGGGGTTGGCCAAGAATCTGCGGCGGGCGCCGGGTAATATCAGTGCGGAGAACTACTGGTAATAGTCGTGGAGTCGGGGCCACGGTTGGCCCCTGACCATTACTGGTTATTACCCTGAGGGGCGGAGAGCTGGTTGGTGCTGGGCGGCTGATTGCGGTTCTCTTCATCTTCCAGATTGAATTTGACCGCCTTGCAGTCGGCTGGAGCGGTTTCGCCGATCCCCAGATCGAGGCAGTCGTTCTGGGTCCAGCCGAACTGCTTGTCATCCCAGTCCAGATTGAATTTAAGCTCATCGACGGAGAATTCGGAGCCACTGCTCTCTTGATATTGCTGTGTCGCCGCGGCGCTGCCGCTAATCAGAAGAAGGGAGAGTAGCAAAGTGGTCTTACTGTTCATGATGGCCTCGGATAATTGCAACGGTGGATGAGTCTACTGATCGGGGCTGAACCCGAGCGGAACCGTAGTGCATCTCACCATTCGATTAAGTCAGGAGGGGATTGTATCGCGTTTCTGCTGCCGATTTGTCCGTTTTGGTCGCACTCTGGGCAGCTGGTTGTCAATCTGAAGGAATTCAGTCATTTGCCCTTCTCTACGCGGGCTCGACGACTATAATCGGCAGCCAACTTTTCCTGCACAGCACACCCCTTCATCATGACCACACAGGACTCCTCCGCGCTGCGCTACCCCAAGGGGTGGTTTGCTCTGACGACGGTATACAGTTTCACCGGGTTGGCCATTCTGGCCTCCATTATCTTCTCCCTGCTGCTGTTCCTCTCCATCGATGACAACCCGCTGATGAAGTGGCTGTTTGGCGGGCTGGCCATCATCTTCGAACTGGGCAAGTTTTACGTCTGGTACGAGTACGGTGAGCGCAAGGCGCGGCGGGATCTGGGCGGCGCTTTCTGGTCTCTGCTGTTCTACAGCGTGCTGGCGGCCATCTCCATCGGCGGCAGTATCGGCGGCATCAACAGCGCCACCAACACGGTACTGAGCCAGCAGGCGCGTCACGAACGGGAGCTTGCCCGCTTCGACGAGCAGATCGCCAGCATCGAGCGGCAGATCCAGCTCAACGAAGAGGCGGCCCGCAAATATATCGAGCTGGAGCGCATCTCCAGCGGCGTATCCTCCCTGCAGCACGCCAACACCAAGCTGCGCTTGCAGCAGGATGAGCTGCGCCAGCAGCGCGATGCCAAGCCGGTCAACGAACAATCCTCCATGCTGGGGCTGATGAGCAGTCTGGCGGACGGGGTGGGGATGAGCATCAGTCAGGTGCAGTTCCTGCTGGTCTGCTTCCTCTCGGTGCTGCTCGACGTGTTTGGCGCCTTCTTCGTCAGCCTGATCGGCGAGGAGAACCGCTTTCGCCGGATGTGGCTCTGGCAGCAGGAGCAAGCCCGCCTTCAGGCACAAGAAGCGCTGGCGATGGCGGCCCAGCACGAGCCGATGATGCCCCCCGAGCCCGCCCCCGAAGTGCTGGCGCAGGTGCGCGGTGCGCTGATGAGCGGGGAGCTCAAGTGCAGCAAGCGCTCGGTGGCGCAGGCGCTGTCACTCTCGCTGGAGGAGGTGGATCGGGTGTTCCACCATCTGCTGTCGCAAGGGGTACTGGGGCAGGGGAGCAATCGCCACTACTACCTCAATCCGGCGCTGGAGTAGCAACCCGGATAATGAGAAGGCCACCGGAACTCGGTGGCCTTTGTCGTTATCGAGTGGCTGTGACACTCAGTGAGTCAGCACCATCATCAGGCTGAGGAAGGCGGCTAGTCCGCCACCGATGCCGATGATCCAGTAAAACCCCTTGGCCCCCTGTTTGAGCGGGATGCGGAAGTAGAGCAGAAACGCCCACCACCCCAGTGCCAGCAACAGAGGAATAAGAAACATTCGAGCCATGGTGTCCTCGCTGTTATTCTGTTGACCCTTGATCAATCAACAGGATGGATTGTGCAATGACGCAACTACAGATTACCGCATTCGGTGACCCCTCGGTACTCAAGCTCAACCCTTCCCTCGACAAGGTGCCTGCCGATGGCGAAGTGCGGGTGCGCATCTGCTTTGCGGGGGTCAACCCCATCGATGCCAAAACCCGCGCTGGTCTTGGCTGGGCGGCGGCCCAGAACAAGGACAAGCTGCCCTGGACGCCGGGTTATGACGTCTCAGGCGTGGTGGAGAAGGTGGGCCTCGGGGTGACCTCGCTGGTCGAGGGGGATTTGGTGTGCGGCATGATCGGTTTTCCCCTCGCTGCCGGTGGCTACGGGGAGTCTGTGGTGGCAAGCGAGAGCGAGCTGGTCAAGCTCGACGGGGTGAGTCTCCAGCAGGGGGCGGCACTGCCACTGGCCGGTCTCACCGCCTGGCAAGGGCTGTTTGAGCACGGCGCCCTCCAGAGCGGCCAGCGGGTGTTGATCCTTGCCGGTGCCGGTGGCGTCGGCCATCTGGCTGTGCAGTTTGCCAGCGCCTATGGCGCCGAGGTGGTGGCCACCGCAAGCCCCGACAACCATGGCTTCCTGCACGCTCTGGGGGCGCGCTGGATGGTGGATTACCACGATGCGAACTGGCCAGCAGCTGTGGTGGCAGAGGCCGGTCAGGTCGATCTGGTGCTGGATCTGGTGGGCGGCGAGAGCGGCAAGGCGGCGCTCGCCTGCGTCAAGCCGGGTGGCCGTGTGGTGACGGTGCCCACTATTACCGCCCAGCTGATCAAGGATGCGGGTGCTGCGGCGGGTATTGAGGTGGTCGGTATGCTGGTTCACCCTGATCAGAAGCAGCTGGGTCAGATGTTGATGCTGCTGCGTCAGGGGGAGGTGAAGGTCACCCTCGCCGGTGAGTTCGCTCTGGCTGAGGGGGCGCTGGCCCACCAGGCCATCGAAGGGGGCCATGTGCGCGGCAAGCTGCTGCTGCGGATGCCAGCGGCCGACGGCCTGCCCGGATGAATGGCATTACCGAGATGGGGCTGGGGTGGCTCTTTTTAAGCGCATTCACCTCCGCCACCCTGCTGCCCGGCAGCTCCGAAGTGCTGCTGGGGGCCATGGCGGCCAAGGGGGAGTGGAGCATGACGAGCCTGTTGCTGTGGGCGACGCTGGGCAATACCCTCGGCTCCATGACTACCTGGTGGCTCGGCTGGCTCGCCACCTTCAAGAAAAAACCGGAAGATTTTCAAGGCCGTGGGGAACAAAAAGCCTTAGGCTGGCTCAAACAACATGGTCACTGGTGTCTGCTGCTTGCCTGGACGCCGGTGGTCGGTGATGGTCTCTGTCTGTTGGCCGGTTGGCTGCGCCTCTCCTTCTGGCGCTCTCTCATCCTGATCGGGCTCGGCAAATTGTTCCGTTATGCCCTGGTTTTTCTGCTGGCCAGTCACATTTTCTAGCCTGTTTTTGTCACTCACGAGGTTACCGTGAACAAAGTCATACCTTTAACGATTCTGCTGGGCTTCACCCTGCCGGTGCTGGCGGCACCGACCCTGATCGCCGAACAGGGCAAGGAGGAGGGCAAGCTCGCCATCCCCTACCAGATGTACAAGCTGGACAACGGCCTGACCGTGATCCTGGCCCCCGATCGCTCCGATCCGCTGGTGCATCTCGATGTGACCTATCACGTCGGTTCATCCCGCGAGACGGTCGGCAAGTCCGGCTTCGCCCACTTCTTCGAGCACATGATGTTCCAGGGCTCGAAACACGTCGGTGATCAGGAGCATATGCGGATCATCAACGAGGCCGGTGGTGACATGAACGGCACCACCAACAAGGACCGCACCAACTACTACGAAACCGTGCCGGCCAACCAGCTGGAGAAGGTGCTCTGGCTGGAGGCGGACCGGATGGGTTTCCTGCTTGATGCGGTAAGCCAGAAGAAGTTCGAGATCCAGCGCGCCACCGTCAAGAACGAGCGGGCCCAACGGGTCGATAACCAGCCATACGGGCTGGTGAGCGAGAAGGTGGGGGAGGCGCTCTATCCGCGCACTCACCCCTACTCCTGGCAGCCTATCGGTTACGTGGAAGATCTCGACCGGGTCGATGTGAACGACCTCAAGCAGTTCTTCCTGCGCTGGTATGGCCCCAACAACGCCACCCTGACTCTGGGCGGCGACTTTGACAGCAAGCAGGCCCTCGCGTGGATCGAGCAGTACTTCGGTGCCATCCCGCGCGGCCCGGACGTGGCCGAGCCGACGCCAAAGCCGGTTACCCTGCCCGAGACCCGTTACGTGACCCTGCAGGACAAGGTGCACCTGCCGCTGCTCTATATCAGTTATCCGACCGTCTCCCTTGGCGATCCGCAGGAGCCTGCGCTCGACATGTTTGCCGACGTGCTGGGCGGTTCTGCCAGCTCCATGCTCTACCAGTCGCTGGTGAAAACCGGCAAGGCGATCGATGTGGGGGCGTCCCACTACTGCGAAGAGCTGGCCTGTACCCTGACCGTCTACGCCTATCCCAATCCGTCGCAGGATGGCAGCCTCAAGACCCTCAAGGGGGAGGTGGACAAGGTGATCGGCGAGTTCGCCCAGCGCGGCCTCAAGCCGGAAGATCTGGAGAAGGCGATCGCCAAGTACCGTGCCTCCGCCATCTGGGGTCTTGATAGCGTCTCCGGCAAGGTGAGCCAGCTCGCCATGGGGCAGGTGTTTGCCCAGGATCCCAACTATGTGTTCAAGACTCTCGATGCCATCGGCAAGGTGACACCGGAGCAGGTGAAGGCTGCCTACGACCAGTTCATCGCCGGCAAGCCTGCGGTAGTGCTGAGCGTGGTGCCCAAGGGCAAGACAGAGTGGCAGGTCGCTACCCCGAACTTTACCCCCGCCAAGCGTGAGCTGCCGGATTACAGCAAGCATGACGAGGCGCTGGCCGAACGACCGGTGAAAGACAATTTCGATCGCAGCGTGCAGCCCAAGGCAAGCGAGGCGGTGAGCGTCAAGGTGCCCGCCATCTGGCACGGCAAGCTCGACAAGAACATCGAGATTATCGGCACCAAGAGTGACGAGATCCCCGCCGTCTCCATCATGATCGCCCTGCCGGGCGGCATTCGTGCCGAAGATAAGGGGCAACTGGGGCTGGCCAATCTGACCGCCGCCATGATGGGGCAGGGCACGGTGCGCCTGACCGAGGCTCAGCTGAGCGACGAGCTGCAAAAGCTGGGATCTTCCATCGATGTCTCCAGTGCCCAGTACAACAACCTCATCACCGTCAGCTCGCTGGCGGACAAGTTGCCCCAGACCCTGGCGCTGGTGCGCGAGGTGCTGGAGCGCCCGGGTATGCGAGAGGCGGACTTCGAGCGGGTCAAGGCGCAGTTGCTGCAAGGGATGCAACAGGCCCAGCAACAGCCCGAGTGGCTGGCCGGGCAGGCGTTCCGCGAGCTGGTCTACGGCAAGCAGAACCGCCTCGGTCAACCCTCCGACGGGGTGCCAGCCGATGTGGCCAAGCTGACGCTGGCGGATGTGAAGCACTTCTATCAGGCCTACTACAACCCCACCAATGCCAAAGTGGTAGTGGTCGGTGATGTGGGCCAGAAGCAGATCGAGGAGCAACTGGGCTTCCTGACCGAGTGGAAGGGGGCCACGCCGACCCTGGGGGATCTCAAGCTCAAGGGTGAGCAGGCCAAGCCGGGCATCTATCTGGTCGACAAGCCGGGGGCGCCCCAGTCGGTGATCCGCATCGGCCGTCGCGCCATGCCGTTCGATACCACGGGGGATTACTTCACCGCCGGGCTGATGAACTTCAACCTGGGTGGCAATTTCAACAGCCGCATCAACCTCAACCTGCGGGAAGAGAAGGGCTACACCTACGGTGCCAGCTCCGGTTTCTCCGCCAACCGGGAGGTGGGCACCTTCGCCACCGGCGCCAATGTGCGGGCCGATGCGACCGTCGATGCCATTCGCCAGTTCCTCAAGGAGATGGATAACTACCGCAAGAGCGGCCCGACCCCGGTGGAGCTGGCCTATATGCGCAGCGCGGTCTCCCAGCAGGATGCCCTCTCCTACGAGACCCTCGGCCAGAAGGCGGGCTTCCTGTTGCAGATGGTGATGTATGACCTGAAACCGGACTATGTGCAGGCCCAGAGCAACCTGATCAAGACAGTGTCGCCAGAGGCGCTGAAGGCCAGTGCCGCCCGCTGGCTCAATCCGGCCGACATGGTGATCGTGGTGGTGGGAGACAAGCAAAAGCTTGAAAAACCCCTGCAGGAGCTTCATCTTCCCATCTATCCGCTGCAGTTGCCGTAACTGACGCTTTATAAAAATCAAGAGCCGCCCCGGATGGGGCGGCCTCACATGAGCCGTGAATATGACTACAACAAGCTTGTCGCTCACCGAGTTGCTGAATGCGTTGGGATCACCGGAGCGCCGCACCGCGCTCAAGGGGATCCGGCGCGGGATCGAACGTGAATGCCTGCGCATCACGCCGGATGGCCGACTCGCCCAGAGTGACCATCCCCGGGCGCTGGGCTCGGCCCTGACCCATCCCAATATCACCACCGACTACTCGGAGAGCCTGCTGGAGTTTATCACCCCGGCTACCGACTCCATCGACAGCCTGATGGAGCAGCTCGGCGACATCCATCACCATGTGATTCAGCATCTGGGTGACGAGCGGATTTGGCCGCTCTCCATGCCCTGCTTCGTCGGCGGGGAAGAGAGCATCCGGCTGGCCCAGTACGGCAGCTCCAACATCGGCAAGATGAAGACCCTCTACCGTCAGGGCTTGAAGAACCGCTACGGCAGCCTGATGCAGGTGATCGCCGGGGTGCACTTCAACTTCTCCATGCCGGACAGCTTCTGGTGCGAGTGGCAGGATCTGGAGTGCGTCGGTTGCTGCAGCCAGCGCTTTATCTCCGACAAGTACATGGGGCTTATTCGCAACGTCTACCGCTTCGGCTGGCTGGTGCCCTATCTGTTTGGTGCCTCCCCGGCCATCTGCGAATCCTTCCTCAAAGGGCGCAAGAGCAACCTGCCGTTCGAGAAGACCGGCAAGGGCACCCTCTACCTGCCTTACGCCACCGCGCTGCGTCTCTCCGATCTCGGCTATACCAACAGTTCCCAGGCGGGACTCAAGATCAGCCACGACAGCCTGCCAGCCTATGTCAGTAGCCTGCGCCGTGCCATCAATACCCATGACCCCGAGTTCGCCAAGATCGGAGTCAAGGTGAATGGCGAGTACCGTCAGCTCAACGACAACGTGCTGCAGCTGGAGAACGAGCTCTACGCCCCGATCCGCCCCAAGCGGACCCCGCGCAGCGGCGAGAAGCCCTCGGATGCGCTGGATCAGCGTGGCATCGAATACATCGAGCTGCGCACCGTGGACGTCAACCCCTTCACGCCGCTCGGTATCGATGCCGACCAGATCCGCTTCTTCGACCTGTTCCTGGTCTGGTGCCTGTTGCGCCCGTCCGCGGTGCTGAGTGACGAGGAGATTGCCCGCAACCGTCGCAACCAGAACAAGGTGGTGCTGGAAGGGCGTCGTCCCGGCCTGACGCTTGAAGATGAGCAGGGCAATGCCATCGGCCTCAAAGAGTACGGCCTCAAGCTGTTCGACGAGCTGGCTCAGGTGGCCGAGCTGCTGGATCGCTGCTGTGGCCGCAACCGCTACCGCGAGACGCTGGCGATGCATCGCGAGAAGCTGCTCAACCCCGAGCTCACCTACTCCGCCCGCATGCTCAAGGAGCTGCTGGAGAGTGGCAAGGACAACGGCTGCTACGGCGACAAGCTGGCGACCCGCTATCGCGAGGAGTTGCTGGCAGGGGAGCTGCAGTACTGGGATGAGGCCTACTTTGCCGGTGAGGCGAAAGATTCGCTGGCCAAGCAGCGCGAACGCGAGCGCAGCGACAGCCTGTCGTTCGATGACTTCCTGGCCGATTATTTTGGCTCTAGTAATGGTACATTAAATTAAAACCAAGGCCGCATGAAGCGGCCTTTTTTGTGGGTTGGATATTAGATTATGTTGATTTATTGTGCGGATGAAGTGACTGCTAGTGCGGTAATAATAATTAAAGAGAAAAAGTATCATGGAACGCTTAGTTATGGCGGTGGAAAACAAATTATATTTAATATGCAAGATGATTGGTGGACTCTTCGTGATTTTTTAAAACAAGGCGAAAAGGTAGATGTACTTGAGTGTGAACTCAATGGTGACTCTGTTTTCTTATGTCAATGTGAAGTTGATTTTGGTTCGATTTTTGCTGAGTTTTTATCAACTAAAGAAATAAGCTCATCCAGTGAGATATCTATATTAGATATCTATATAGATGGTTTATCTGTTGCTATGGATAATTCATTGCGGGAAAATGAAATAGATGAAAAGCAATTTGTTATCACTAGGCCGAGTTCAAATTTTCTAGTTTCACTAGAACACATCACGGTTTCTGATGATTGGATTTCAAGCTTAAAAAGAAACTCTGAGTCTACTCGTGCCTACTTGGCGGTTGATAGCCATTTTATAAGACTATCCTTTGACAATACCCCCATATCAATTGAAGATGCCAAGAATTATCTGATGCAGTTGCTAGGTTTCTTTTCCATATTGTTAATGCATCCTTTAAATATCAGTAGGCTAAAGGCAAATTTAGTTGGTAAAGACTCTTATGCGGAAATTTACATCCCCTTCTCTGTGCACAATAAATTATTTAAAAATGAGACTTGCTTATTAGACTTAAAATCTTTAAGTAATGAGCAATGGGAACTAGCCTTCAAGAATTTATTTAAGATGAATTTTAATAGTTCTATATGGTCACGCTTCCGTGGCATGCTTATGTACGAAGGTTATTGGGAGTATAACATCTTAGGAGTAGTATCACTGTTAGACTCTTATTTAGAAGAGAAATATGGAGTTAGAAATAAAAAGTCCAAGTTGATAGGCAAGCTTAATGCTGCGCTTTATAATTTAAAAAATGTATTGCCATCCGAATTACAGAAGGAATTTGATAAGGAGCAAGGTAATATAAGGATCGTAATGAATCAACCATCATTTAAAGTTAGGTATATGAAGATGGTTGACGAGCTATCAGGTGGATTCATTAAATGGTGCGGTTTGAACGAACAGCAATTTTCAAAAATTAAAAAAGTTAGGGATTCTGTTGCGCATTCTGATGTGGATGAGATAAATAATACAAAAGATCACATTGTTAACTTTACTATAAAAAATAGAATTCTTATTCTTTTGTCTTATCTCTTCTTTAAAGAACTTGGTTTTAATGAGACAGAATACTACAAATTGATACGTGGAACTGTAAATAAAGTTGCAAGAAGTGCTTTTCTTGATGATTATTATTTGAGGAAAGCTATTGGTGATTGCTTTGAAATACAATGTACTAACTCAGTGTCGGATGAGTTCAGTAAAGTGCGAAGAGTATCATCGCCAGTCTTTGTTTTCCATGGCGGTGTTTGGAGTTTTGATGAAGAAGCATCATCAAGAATATTTGAAATTATGTTAGAGAGTAAGTGTAAAAGTATAGTCGAGGCTGCAGAAATCTATTATCTTGAAAAAGGTACAGAAGTGTCTAGAGCTGAATATAAAGGTACTGTGTATTTGGTTGATGACAATTCACATTATGTTACTAACAACGCGACTCTGGTATATCTATAATTTTTCTGAGTGTATGGTGATATCTTGACATAAAGTCGCAGTAAAAAGCCGCTCAATTAAGTTGAGCGGCTTTTTTATTGCTTGGAACCTGAGCGATATCAGACGTGGTTATACATGGCCTCGATTTCGCTCTGGTACTTGGCCTCGATGATCTTGCGGCGCAGCTTCATGGTGGGGGTCAGTTCACCCAGCTCCATGGAGAAGGCGCTCGGCAGCAGGGTGAACTTCTTCACCTGCTCGAACTTGGCCAGCTCTTTTTGCAAGTCGGCGATGCGTGCTTCGAAGAACTCCTTCACCCGGGAGTTGCGCAGCAGCTCGCTCTTGCACTGGTACTGCAGGTTGATGGAGCGGGCGTACTCTTCCAGCGACTCGAAGCAGGGGACGATCAGTGCCGAGACGAAGTGGCGGGCATCGGCAACGATGGCGATCTGCTCGATAAAGCGATCCTTGCCGATGGTCCCTTCCACCAGTTGCGGGGCCACATATTTGCCGTTGGAGGTCTTCATCAGCTCCTTGAGGCGCTCGGTGAAGTAGATATTGCCCTGGCTATCGAGCTCACCGGCATCGCCGGTACGCAGGAAGCCATCTTCGGTCATCACCTCGGCGGTGGCGTCCGGCTTGTTGTAGTAGCCGCGCATCACGGTGGGGGAGCGCACCAACAACTCGTTGTTCTCACCCAGCTTCACTTCGATGCCGTTCAGTGCTGTGCCGATGGAGCCGAGTTTGAACTGGCTGTCTTCATAGCAGCAGACGGTGGCGGTGGTTTCGGTCATGCCGTAGCCGTACTTGAGATTGAGCCCCATCGCCTGGAAGAAGAGGTTCACATCGTCAGCCAGACGGGCGCCTGCTACCGGCAGGAAGCGGGTGCGGCCACCAAAGCGGGCACGCAGCTTGCGAAACACCAGTCGCTCCGCCAGCCAGAGCTGGGCATAGAGTTGCGGTGAGGCGGTTTTGCCCGCCTGACGGGTAGCAACCATCTGCTTGCCGACTCGGGTCGCCCAGCCAAACAGGGCGCGACGCAGGGCCGGCGCCTGAGCCACCTTGGCCTGGATCATGGCGTAGGCCTTCTCGTAGAGGCGCGGCACGGCGCACATCACGGTCGGCTGCACTTCGCCAATCACATCCATCACTTTCTGCGGGTCGCGGATATAGACGTTCTCGCCACCGCAGTAGAGCACGTAGAAACTCCAGACCCGCTCGAACACATGGCTGAGCGGCAGCATGCAGAGCGACACATCCTGCGGATTGAGGTCGAGGCGGCTGTTGTGCATCTCGAAACAGGCGGCAACGTTGGCAAAATCGAGCATCACCCCCTTGGGTTCGCCGGTAGTGCCGGAGGTGTAGATCAGGGTCAGCAGGTCGTCCATCCGGTACTGGCTTTCGCGCTCGTGCAGCACCTGTTCGCTGGGCTGATGGTTGCCGGAGACCAGAAACTCCTGAAAGTGGCTCGCTTGCGGGCAGCCGCGCAGATTGACGTTGCCATCGAGGGCGACGATCTGGCGGATTTCGCCATCCTTTAACAAGTTGAGCGCCTGATCGAACTGGGGCTGTTCCCCGACGAACAGCAGGCCGATGTTGGCATCGCGCACGATATAGCGCAGCTGTTCGAGTGTGCTAGTGGGGTAGATAGGGACACTGACACCGCGGGCGGCAAGGATGCCGAGATCGGCCTGGGTCCACTCCGGCATGTTGCGGGCGTAGATGCCGACCATTTCGGTTGGCTGGTGGCCGGCACGGATCAGCGCCTGTGCGCAGTAGTCCATGGCCTGGCCCAGAGTACGCCAGCCGATGGCGCGCCACTGGCCATCTTGCTGAACCCGCAGGGCAGCCTTGTTGCCAAGCTGGGCAATACGTTCACGCATCAGTCGAACCAGATGAAGCTTCGGCATCAGTCAAACATCCTTTAATTACAGTTGTACGCCCGCGAGGGCACTAAAAATCGGGCTAGAGTTTAAACTCCAACATTACAGCTTACAAGTGTTCGCCGTTTGTCTTGGATCACAAAGAGTGCAAATAGCTACGCCTTCGGGCAGGCTGGCCGATACTGCAAGGGAGTGCAAAGAGGGTTAACGATATGAATCTGTGGGTGAAAGGAGCGTTGGCCGCAGTCGGGCTCATGGTTGTGGGTGGCGGTGCAGCCTGGTTCTTTTTTGGCAAGGGGGCACAGGGGCCCGCCAATCCCTGGTATCAGGGAGCCGAGGGGTATCATCAGGCCCAGCAACAGGCGCTGGCGTTGGGTTATCCGCTGCTCTATGTGCTGGAGACCCCCAAGTGCCGCCGCTGCGGCGATCTGGAGAAGAAATTCTGGCAGAGCAAGGAGATGGCGGGCCCGCTCGCCCGGTTGGTGAAGGTGCGGCTCAACCCGGGCAAGGGGGATGGCAGCGAGCAGATCCTGCGCCGCTTTCCCAAGGTCGCCACACCGCCCGGTATCTATATCCAGCAGCCGGGTCAGCCCCTCCGCCCCATCAAGGTCGTGGTGGATATCGACCAGATCTGGATGCCGGGAAAAACCTGGCAGCGGGGCTTCTATATGCCGCTCTCTGCCGCCGGATTCGAGGCGGTGGTGCACACAACCCTCTCCTTGCAGGACCCCGCGCTGGATAACGCCCCCCTCGATTGAGGGGGCCAAGACGCCTGAGCACGGCGAATTGGCTGGATCAGCCGAAATCGAATAGCCGCGACATCAATACCGCATCTTCCCGATCGTTGCCGGTGCCGTAGTAATCGGCGCGGCGGCAATATTCGGCAAAACCGGCGCTCTCGTAGAGGTTGATGGCGGTCTGGTTACCGGCCCGCACCTCGAGAAACCAGGCCTCTGCGCCAGCTTGTTTGCTGCGCGCCAGATAGGCCTGCAACAGCGCTCGTCCCAACCCCTTGCCCTGAAACGCCGGATGCACGCAGATGTTCATCAGCGAGCTGTCACCGGCCACCAGATCCGAGATATAGAAGCCCGCCGGGCGGCCATCTACCAGCATCAAGCCGTTGAGATAGCGAGGGCCGAAGCAGGAGAGCAGGTTGGCCTGACTCCACGGCTCCTTGTGAGCGGCTTGCTCGATGGGGTAGACAAGGTCGAAATCGCTCTCGAGCAGGGGACGAAACTCAGGCATGGGGGCTCCGGATGGCAGCATTGTGGGCACCAGGGTTGGCAGAGGCGGCAGCAGGGGCAGCGTGTGTAAAATCAGGTAAAAAGAGCGACATCACAGTGGGGCTTGGCGGCATGATGCAGGATCACGCCGCGCTGGCCGCAAGGTGTTGGCGCAGTTGTTGCCACAGGGCGCGCTTTTGCGCGGCGCTGGGAGCGAGCGGGCAGATCAGCGCATCCGGCCGCTCGGGGTTGGCCTCCGTCAGCCAGAGCAGGGGGGAGGCGTCCGCCCTTTGCAGGTCGGCGGGCGGCAGCTCGCTGAGCAGGGAGACCTCATCGGGCGTCATGCCGAGCAGCTGGCAGATATCCGCCAGCAGCGTGGTGGCAGGCAGCCTAGGTGCCAGCAGCCAGAGTTTGCCGCTGGGCAACGGGGCGCTGGTGGCCGGGGGCGTCTGGCCAGGCTGAGCGGCATGTTGCTCAAGTTCGGGAGCAGGTTCTGCGCCCAGCAATGCCGGACGACGCAGCTGCCAGCTTTGAATGCCCATGCGGGCCAACATGCTCTGACGAACGGGATCTTGCATCTGGGGCGACTCACTCTTGATCTGCATTGGGGAAAATCGTGTTGCGCAGGGTACACTCGAACCGGTTTTGCTGCACCCTTTGCAACGTATCATCTGGCGTATGCGGGCATGACACGCTGGCCATGATGCTGATAACCACTCTGGCCACGCATGGGCGCTGCAACGGTATCGCACCGCCCTGGCGTTTTTTCCTGCCAGAGTCGAGTATTCTGCGGCAAGAGATACCAGAATAAACATCATAACAAGACAAAATCCAAGGTCGAACAAATGGATATCGCACCTTGGGGCTATCATCATCCCAGCTTCGGAACAGTCTCTATGTCGTCTTTAGCTCAAGCCCAGAACCCCGCGCGTCTTATTCCCATCCAGGAGCGGCTGCCCCGGCTGCTGGCGGCCCTTGGCGAGGGGCTCTACGAACGGCAGGATGCCCTGCGCCTCGGTCTGCTGGCCGCCCTCAGTGGCGAGAGCCTCTTCTTGCTGGGCCCGCCCGGCATCGCCAAGAGCCTGATTGCCCGCCGCCTCAAGCTGGCATTTCACGATGCCCGCCACTTCGAATACCTGATGACCCGTTTCAGTACGCCGGAGGAGGTGTTTGGCCCCCTCTCCATTCAGGCGCTGAAGGAGGATGGCAAATACCTGCGCCTCACCGCCGGTTATCTGCCGGAGGCCGAGGTGGTGTTCCTCGACGAGATTTGGAAGGCGGGCCCCGCCATCCTCAATACCCTGCTCACCGCCATCAACGAGCGGCAGTTCCGTAATGGCGACAGTCAGCACCCCATCCCGATGCGCTTGCTGGTGACCGCCTCCAACGAGCTGCCGGCGCCGGATAGCGGGCTGGAAGCGCTCTACGACCGGATGCTGGTGCGGATCTGGATGGACCGGGTGCAGGAGAAGTCGAACTTTCAGGCGATGCTGGCCAGTGATGGCCATGCCCACCAGAACTTGCCGGAATCCTTGCAGATCCGGGGCGATGAGTACGAGCAGTGGCAGAGCCAGATTGAGCAGGTGCGCCTGCCGGATGCCTGTTTCGAGCTGATCTATCAACTGCGCCAACAGCTCGACAGCCAGCTTGCCCATCGCTGTTATGTGTCGGATCGCCGCTGGAAGAAGGCGGTACGGCTCATCAAGGCGAGTGCCTTCTTCAATGGCCGCGACGAGGTGGCCCCCCTCGACCTGCTGCTGTTCAAGGATTGCCTCTGGCATGACGAGGAGTCCCGCACAACCCTGATGGAGATGATTACCGAGTTCTCCCGTCTCTATGGTTATCAGCAACTGGCGATGACCCGCCAGCTGCTGGCGCTGCGCGATCAGTTCAAACAGCTGAAACAGAGCGTGGCCCAGCGGCTCTGCACCAAAGCGCGCCAGCGCAAGCAGTGGTTTGGCCGCCGTGCCCGGGGCATCGAGATCCCGCTCGCCAATGCCAGGCCCTTTGGCAAGCAGGTACACTTTCATCTGCTCACTCCGGCGCCGCTGGATGGCAGCGATCCCGAGCGCCTCACCCGCACGCTGGTGTTCGATCGTACCCTGCTCTCCCACTGGCGCCCTACCGGCGAGGCGCTGGTCGGCTATCAGTTCGGCAACCCGAAAGAGGGGCACTACGAGCTGGTGCTCGATGATGAGCTGCGGCTTCAGGTGCTCGATATCCAGCGCCAGCAGATCCCGCTGGTGCTGATGGAGCGCAACGCCATTCCCGAAGTGGTGCTGGAGCCCTGGTTGCAGGCGCTCGATGAGCAACTGGTCCAGGTTGGCAAGGTGATGCAGGAGCTCAAGCAGCAGTGCAGCCTGTTCGAGCGTCATCAACAACACCTCTTTATCGCCTCACGCTGGCTACAGCAGGTGGAGGACAGCTTCTTCGTGCTGAACCGGGATCTCGAACTGCTGCGCAGCGAGCTGACCCAGTGGCGCGAGCGGTTGCCAAGGCTGGACGAGTAAGGGGCGCACATGCTTGAGATTGGCATGCTGGATCTGGGGCTCCTGATGGGCGAAGGGGAGCTGGCGGGTGAGGTGGCGCTCCTGCTGGCAGCCTCGCCCAAGATATCCGAATTTATCAAACGCTCCCCGCTGCAAGGCAAGCTGCTGAAAAAGCGCCTGCAGAGCTGGGGCGAACAGCTCGGTGAGGAGATCCGCCACAAGCCGGTGCCGGTGGCGCTGGAGCAGGAGTACCTGCTCTATCAGGCACACCGGCAACTGCCGATGACCGAGTTGATTGGTCGCCTGCCCGGCCTGCTGGAGTCGCTGGATCAGTACAGCCCCTTCGCCGGTGAGGCCCGCTCCTTGGTACGCCAGCTGATGGCTCACCCCACCGAGGGGCTGCGCCAGCTCTTTATCGACAAGTGGCGAGCCAGTCTGGTGGGGGGCCTGTTGCAGTTGCAGCAGCAGATCGCCGAGGCGGAGCGGGAGAAGCAGCGTCAGGAGATTGAAGATCAGCTGCTGGCGAGCCGCACCTTGGCTGATGCCCTCGATCCCAACCAGATTTCTGCGGGCGGCCTTTGGGATCTGGCGCAGGGACACTGGCACAAGCGCAGTCTGGTGCTGATCAAGCAATATGCCCGCATGTTGCAGCGCGAGCCCTTGCTGGCGGAGATCGCCGGTCTGCTCGGCCGCAGCGAGCGGGATCGGCGAGCGCAGGAGCAACCGGTGCCGCCGGTCGAGGTGCTGGAGCTGGAGCCCGCCCCCAGCGATGATGTGCCGGACGATCTGGTGGGAATCCATCAGGCCAGCGATCTGATGCGGCTATTGCCAAGCGAGGCGGTGATGCTGGGGCTGCCGGAGCTGGAGCTGGAGTTCTATCGCCGCTATCTGGAGCGGCGCCTGCTCAGCTACCAGTCACGCGGCACCCTGCCGCGCCAGCGCATCATGCTGCGCACCCCCGAGCAGGGCGGCAAGCAACTGCAGCAGCGCGGCCCCTTTATCGTCTGTGTCGATACCTCCGGCTCCATGGGCGGTTATCCCGAGGAGTGTGCCAAGGCGCTGTTTCTGGCGTTGCTCAAGGTGGCGATGGATGAGAAGCGCGGCTGCTACCTGATGCTCTTCTCCACCGAGGTGGCGACCCTCGAGATCACCGCAGATACCGGTCTGGAGAAGGCGGAGCGCTTCCTCTCCATGAGCTTTCACGGTGGTACCGATCTGGTGCCCTGCCTTGAGAAGGCGCTGGCCAAGCTCGATGATCCTGCCTTTGCCAAGGCCGATGTGCTGGTCATCTCCGACTTTATCGCCCAGAGCCTGCCCCACGCCCTGCTCGATCAGATGAACAGCTATCGCCAGCGCCAGACCCGCTTCCATGCGGTGGCCATGTCCCGCCACGCCAAACCGGCCTTGCTGCGGGTCTTCGACAACAGCTGGCTGCTCGATTGCGGCTTGCGTGGTCGGCTGCTGCGGCGCTGGCAGCATCACTAGTAACCGGGAGGGCCCAGCGTTACGTTGCGCCCTCTTGCCGCCGTGATTGTCCCGCGAGCGTTCAACTCAATGATGTCGCTGTAAAATGTGACCAGATAGCCATTCGGGCGGCAGCGTGGGACTCAGCTCTTTACAACCCTTGTTGCAGGGGAAAAGATAGTGATTTTCCGGCATCCACTGCCCGATGACCTCTCCCATTCACCCGGAGTCTTTATGCGTCACCTTGCTTTACTGCTGTTGCTGGCGGTGTTCGGGCTGGCGGCCCAACCCTTGTCACCCGCCCAGTTGGAGAGCGAACTGGATGATATGGAACGGGTCTATCAGCCGATAGAACTGTTACATGAACGGATCGACCGGCTGTTGCAGGATGGCGATGCTTATTCGCAGCCACAGCAGATGCGGATCCGGCGGTTGGCTTGCTGGGCGCAATCGGCCGATGACATGCAGGAGTCCCGTCGTGCCATTGCATATGCCGACAGCCAGCTGGCGCTCGCTAAAAAGCGGGAAGATGGCGCCGCCATGGCCGATCTGACTATTTGCCGTGGCTGGTTCAATCAGTTGCTTGGCGAGGTGGCACAGGCTCGTCATGACTTCGATGAGGGATTGCGCCTTGCGAGGGTGGCGGCCTTGCCAAAGCTGGAGGCGCTGGCGCTGTCCCGACGGGGGGCCATGCTGTCGTTTCAGGGGGCGTCCGGGCAGGGGCTGGTGGATCTTACCAAGGCGCACGACATCTATGAAGAACTGGGGCTGGTCACCTGGTATCACCAGGCGCAGCTCGAGATCGCGGCAGCATTTCGCCGGATGGGGCTCTATACCGAGGCGCTAACCACTCTGCACCGGCTGGATAAACACTTTGTCAAGAACCACAACGGCTTCGGGGCGGCCAGGATGAGCGAGCAGTTGGCACTGGTCTATCTGGATACTGGGCGCTATCAGGAGGCGCAACAGGAGCTTGAGCGGAGCCTCGCTTTTTTCCACCAGCCGGAATACCGGATTGAACATGCCGATCGTCAGGTGATGCTGTCGGAGGCTCTGCTCGGTCAGGGGCGCACGGAGGAGGCTGGGCGCTTGTTGGGGCAGGCTGCACAGGTGCTCTCTCCGCAAGTGGATCTCATTCTCCATGCCCATCTCGAGTTGGTGATGGCCAAGCTGCAGGTAAAAAAGCGGGAGCCGGTTGCGGCCCTGCGCGCGCTTGCGACAATTGAACAGATCCTGAAGGCAGAGGGGCACATTCGTTACCTGATGGATCTCTACGGCGTGCGTAGCGAAGCATTCGAGTTGCAAGGGGACTATCCGGCGGCGCTGGCGGCGTTGCGGGATCATCTGGTGCAGGAGCAGCGTCTCGATCAACTGCAACGGGAGCAGAGCACCGCCTGGGTGCGTGGCGAGTTTGAACTGGCCCGCCAGGAGGCTGAAAACCGACGGTTGCGGGCTGAACAACAGTTACAGCAGCAGGAGTTGGCGCGGGTCAAGGAGCGTCGTTTCTGGCTGTTGGTGGTGATGGTGCTCTGTGGGGGGCTGGCTTTGCTGACCATGGGGTGGCTGCTTGAGCGCAATCGTCGGATGCATCGGCTGGCCTTTACCGATGAGCTGACCGGCATCAATAACCGGCGCCGGGTGTTGCAGCACGGCAGCAATATGTTTGCGCTGGCTCGCAGGCAGGGCACACCCTTTTGTCTGCTGGTGTTCGATATCGATCACTTCAAGCGGATCAACGACACCCTGGGCCATCATCAGGGAGACCGGGTGCTGCAATGGGTCTCGCAAGCGGTGTCGAGTCAGTTACGCCAGCATGATGTGTTGGGACGTATCGGGGGGGAGGAGTTCCTGGTCTTGCTGCCGGATACCGGTATCGAGGAGGCGTGCCGGATGGCTGAGCGGATCCGCGAGAGGGTAGCCAACCTGACGCTGCCCGGTCTCTCCCATCCGGTGACTATCAGCATAGGCGTCGCTTGCCAGCAGGCTGATGATCCGGATCTGGCTGCCCTGACCCGGCGCGCAGACGAGGCCCTCTACCGCGCCAAGGAGGCTGGGCGCAACCGGGTGGAAACAGACGACTGACGGGCTGGGTATTTTTCACTCGCGCGGGTATAATGTCGCGCAATTTTGCTTTGACTCAGGCGAGAAGACCCATGTAACGCAACCCTCCTCCCTCTCTCCACCAGGTTGGCAACACGCCAGCTGGCGTGGCTTTCGTTGCGTATACATGTGCCGTGAGCGGCATTCCGGATTTATTCCCACGGTGGCTGATGCCACCGCTCAATAGAAGAACGTTGAATTATGTCAGCTGAATTTCTGAGTGAAGTCTCCAAGAGACGCACTTTTGCGATCATTTCGCACCCGGATGCGGGTAAAACCACCATCACTGAAAAAGTCCTGCTGTTCGGACAGGCCATTCAGCGCGCCGGTACCGTCAAGGGCCGTGGCTCGGGCCAGCACGCCAAATCCGACTGGATGGAGATGGAGAAGCAGCGTGGTATCTCCATCACTACCTCGGTGATGCAGTTCCCCTATGCCGACTGTCTGGTCAACCTGCTCGACACCCCGGGTCACGAGGACTTCTCTGAAGATACCTACCGTACCCTGACCGCGGTCGACTGCTGCCTGATGGTCATCGATGCCGCCAAGGGTGTTGAAGACCGGACCCGCAAGCTGATGGAAGTCACCCGTCTGCGTGATACCTCCATCCTCACCTTCATGAACAAGCTGGACCGCGAAGTGCGCGACCCGATGGAAGTGATGGACGAGGTGGAGCGCGAGCTGAAGATCATGTGCGCCCCCATCACCTGGCCGATCGGCTGTGGCAAATCCTTCAAGGGGGTCTACCACCTCTACAAGGATGAGACCTATCTGTATCAGACCGGTCAGGGCCACACCATCCAGGAGAAGCGGGTGGTCAAGGGTCTGAACAACCCGGATCTCGATGCCGCCATCGGCGAGGATCTGGCTGCCCAACTGCGCGGCGAGCTGGAGCTGGTACAGGGTGCCTCTCCCGAGTTCGACCACGAGGCCTTTATCGCGGGCGAGATGACGCCGGTGTTCTTCGGTACTGCACTCGGTAACTTCGGTGTCGACCACATGCTGGACGGTCTGACCGACTGGGCGCCGTCTCCGATGCCGCGTAAGGCCGAGAGCCGCGAAGTCGAAGCGACCGAGGAGAAGTTCTCCGGCTTCGTGTTCAAGATCCAGGCGAACATGGATCCGAAACACCGCGACCGTATCGCCTTTATGCGTATCGTGTCAGGCACCTACAGCAAGGGCATGAAGATGCGCCACGTGCGCATCGGCAAGGATGTGAACATCTCCGACGCCGTTACCTTCATGGCCGGTGACCGGGAGCAGGCGGAAGATGCCTTCGCCGGTGACATCATCGGTTTGCACAACCACGGCACCATCCAGATCGGTGACACCTTCACCCAGGGTGAGGATCTCAAGTTCACCGGTATCCCGAACTTCGCGCCGGAACTGTTCCGCCGCATCCGCCTGCGCGATCCGCTCAAGCAGAAGCAGCTGCTCAAGGGGCTGGTGCAGCTCTCCGAAGAGGGCGCGGTGCAGGTGTTCCGTCCGCTGATCAGCAATGATCTCATCGTTGGTGCGGTCGGTGTGCTGCAGTTTGACGTGGTGGTTTCGCGCCTGAAGAGCGAATACAACGTTGAAGCCCTGTACGAAGCGGTCAACGTCTCCACCGCCCGCTGGGTGGAGGGGACCGACGTCAAGAAGTTCGAAGAGTTCAAGCGCAAGAACGAGGTCAACCTGGCCCTCGATGGCGGTGACAACCTCACCTACATCGCGCCGACCATGGTCAACCTGCGCCTGGCCCAGGAGCGTCACCCCGACGTTCACTTCCGCCAGACTCGCGAGCACTGATCACCGCTGGTTTGCCTGTTGGCAGATGATCAAAGAGACCCCGCTTCGGCGGGGTCTCTTTTTTGTATCGCTTTGCCTGATAAGGAGAGATGCCGGTGGCAATTGCATGGCTCCTGGCCGGTCGCCAGCGACCTTTGCTCTGGTCATCTCCCGGAGGGAACCATCCGATATCTGTCCGAAAGATAGCGGAAGTGTTTTTGCTCACTTCTCCCCTTGCGGGAGAAGGGGTGGGGATGAGGGGCTTTACTCCAGCGACAGCACCATGCAGATCTCGCAATCCCCGTGACCGGTGCAGCCGAGGGGGCCGGGCAGGTGTTCAAAGCCGAGGGATTCATAGAGGCTGGTGGCCTCGCGCAGCACTTCGGTCGTCTCCAGATAGCAGCGTTGATAGCCCAAGTCTCGAGCGGTATCCAGCGCTTGCAACACCAGCCGCTTGCCAAGGCCAAGCCCGCGCAGGGCGGGCATAAAGTACATCTTCTGCAGCTCGCAGACCCCCTCTTCCCCCGCCAGCGGCGCTATACCGCCACCGCCGAGGATGGCACCGTCCGGCCCTTCGATCACCCAGTAGCGGCTCTTCTCCCCCTGATAGCTTCGGGATAGGGTATCGAGATTGGGATCGGAGACCCCATAACCCTTGTCGGCGGTGAGGCCATATTCGGCCGATACGGCGCGGATCACCGTGGCGATCCGGGGATCATCTGCCGCCGTGATGGGGCGAATGCGGTAACCCTGCTGGCGGCGGGCGCGGGAGAGGGCGCTGCGGTAGAGCAGCAGGCCGCTCCACAACTGCTCACGCTCGGGCTGGCTCAACTGTGCCAGCATCTCCTCCATTGCCCCGTCCATCTCCCGGTGCAGCTCCAGCAACATCGTTTGACCCTCGGCAGTGAGACGGGCCTCCTTGCTGCGCCCGTCGGAGGGGTGCGGGTGCCAGCTGATCAGCTCCCGTTCGGCGAGGCGAGCCAGCGGGCGGCTGGCGTTGGATTTGTCGATGTGCAGTTTTTCCGCCAGTTGCTGGTTGGTGGCGGGGGCGTTTTCCAGCTCGATCAGCAGGTGAGCCTCGATGGGGGTGAGGGCCAGATTGCCGCACTGCTGGGAGAGCATGCCGAGTTCGCGGACCAGATCGCGCGACAGGGCGCGCAGGGGACGGGGGTCCATATCGTGGCTTCCTATTTTAGTTGTGCATGACAACTAAAATAGCGTAAAAGTTGTAATTCGCAACATTTTTTCTCCGTCATGTTGGTCCGGGGGAGGCGGGTCAGGCCAACCCTTTGCCATGGAGTCGGCTGAGGGTTGGCTGCCGTGATTACCCGATATCAGCCTTTGGCTACCGGAATGCCCCATTCGTTCAAAATCCCCCACTCGCTCAATCTGGCCTGCCACTGGGGGCGCCCTTCATTGATTCGAAATGGTCCGAGTTGCCATGGTGTTGGCATGGCTTGCTCCAGCGTGCGGGCCAGCAGCTGTTTGGCCCAGCCAGCGCGGTCAATCTCCTGCCAGCTGCCACCCTGTAACTGCAACAGGGTGATGACCTGCCGCAGCTCGTGCAATTTGCCGATGCTCTGCTCCTGTTTGAGCTGGCGCCCCCTGGCCTGAGCGGGCAGTAACCAGCCCAGCAAGCGGCCGGTGCGGCTGGTGGCCGGTTGCCGCAGTGCCTGGATGCCATCGTCCAGCACCTTGAGGTAGGGCTGGGTGAACGTTATGCCCAACATGTCGAGGGTATGAGGGGAAAACCGATCCGCATCGGCGTGGGTCGGCAGATGCAGGGTATGCTCCTCGACCCGTCGCAGGTAGTGGTTGTTCTCCTCTGTCAGCTGGGCAGCCAACTCGCGTATCTGCGGCAGGGTGAGTGCAGCCAGGGTCGCCATATCGATATGGGTTACCGGAATGGATTCGGCTGGTGGCAGGTGCTTTCCATCCAGTTCTGCCTGCAGATTGGCGGCCGATCTGGTCAGCTTCGCCAGGATTTGGCAGGCAGGCCGGTTGCCCAGCTGGCGGGTGATCTCCTTTTCCAGATTGAGATGTTCTTCCGCCTCGAGGCGGCGTAGTTGTTCCGCCTGCTGTTGTGCCAGCGCCGGATCTGCCGTTCTTGCTTGGGGGTCAGTGCGCTGGGCTGTGGATGGGGTGGCAATAGTTGCTGGCGGCAGGGGTTCGGCTCGCACCGTGAAGCTGAACGCCAGCATGCCTTCGAGTTTGAAGTGGCGGCCCAGCATGCCTGCCCGTCCGCTCTCTTGGGCGAAGGCGTGATAGAGCGCGCCACGGCCATGACCGGCCAGCAGGCGGTTCATCACGTTTGCCATCTCCTCCTTGCGGGAGGGAAGGGCGATGATCTTGACCTGTGCGCCGTCGGGCGTGTCGAGCAAGCCAAGATAGCGGCCGATCTCGGGTTGTTGCAGGTAGTCTCGCAGATACGCAGTATGGCACTCACGCTTGGCCGGGTTGGCATCCAGATAGTGCTGCAACACCTGTTTCAGCTCCAGCGCCAGTTGCCGCAGTTCGGGTTCGCCCAAGGCTCTCGGCGCAAGGGGCTGACTGCGTAATTGGCAGGATTTGCTGCCAAAGGATCCCTTGAGGGCGACATAGCGTCCGATCTCACCGGCAGGATCCTTGACCAGCGCGTTGCTGAGCGCCTTGCCATCTGGCAGTTTTTTCAGCCGGTTGAGCAGGGTGACCAGATGGGTCAGGGGATCTGCGGCCGCCAGCGTCGGCTTGCCGAGTTCATTGCGCATCTGTCCGGCACTCAGCAAGTCATCGAGTGCGGTTTGCTGTTCGGGGTGTTGTTGCACATAGCCCGAGAGCCCCTTGCGCAGTTCGCGATTCAACTGCTGCTGGCTATCGGGGGCCAGCGCTGGCGGGGTCGGCAGCGCCAGTTCGGGGCGATCGGTGGTAGGTACGGTCAGGTTGCGACACGGGTTCACAAAGCGACTGCCGGGATTGCTCCGGGGGCGGGAGGGCGTTGCGACAGTCGCGAGTGGGGCGGTGGGTTCGATTTTCCTGGTGGGCTCCTTGCTTGCTACTGCTCTGCGTAGAGTCGGGGCGTGAGGTCGTGGGCCAGTTCGGCAAGCTGACCCATCAGGTTGTCGAGCAAGGGTTCATCGCAGTGGGCGAGAAAAATCTGGGCGTAGAGGGTGAGGGTGGGTAGATCCCCCTCCAGTCCGAGCCAGGCACCGCCCATCCGGTTGACCTCGCTATTGAGGCTCAGCCAGTGCTGCAGGTTGGCGGGGGTCAGGCTATTGGCATCCAGCTGGCCTGTCATCGGGGTGGTGATGAGCAGCACGCTCTCATCGGGATCGACCTCCAGCCACCACTCCCTGTCCTGCTGGTCGAGCAATAGAAACATCCGGTTTTTCCCATCCGGGGCAGCGGTGGCCTGCGTACCGGAGAGGCGTGCGATCCAGTGATAAGCATGGTGGTGTGACATGGCGTGCTCTCCCCTTGGCAAGGTGTCGGGAAGAGTATTCCATGGCGAGGCGGCGCTATCTGTCAGTGCTGGCCGCGATTATGGCGGGAAAGGACGAACGGCAGCCCCGTTGATGGGGCTGCCGCAGGCAAGGAGGGGTGTCAGGCGGCGGCTCTGATGGCCAGTTCCGGGCGGCGGGAGAAGCAGCGGGCGAGCAGCAGCATGGTGGCCACGCCTATGGTGCCCAGCACCAGCCAGGGGAGGGCCGGTTGCCCCTGTTGCAGCGAGAAGTCATAGAGAGAACCGCCGCCCACGTAGCCGGTCATGCCTCCCAGCGCCAGCCCGAGGCGGCTGAAGCCCATGTAGCTGCCGCGGGCATTGGGGTTGGCGAGCTTGGTCATCAGGGTCTCCCGGGCCGGTTCGCAGATGATGATCCCCAGATAGAAGCAGGCCAGCAGCACGAAGATGCCGGAGAGGGTGCTGACAAACGCAACCAGCCCAATCCCCACCGTCATCAGCAGGATACCTGCCATCAGTCGGCTCTCCAGCCGATAGCGCCGCTCGCTGAAACGGGCGATAGGGTAGAGCAGCGCCAGCGACAGCGCCGTTTCCAGACTGTACATCCAGCCCACTGCCGTGGTGGTGCCAGCCAGTTGCTTGACCAGGATCGGGAAGATCAGCATCACCTGCACCCACAGCATGTAGTAACCGCTCAGGATCAGCACCAGCCGACAGAAGGCGCGATCCGCCAGCACCTGCCCCAACCCTTCCCGCATCGGCGTCGGTTTGACCGAGAGGCGGTAGGCGGGCAGCAGGGTCCAGTTGCAGAGCGCCGCCAGGGTGAAGAGCCCGGCGCCCAGCAGGCAGACGTAGGTGAAGTCGAAACGCAGCAGCCAGCTGCCGAGCAGGGCGCCGGTGACGGCCCCCGCACTCTCCAGCATCATCAGCAGGGAGATAAAACGGCCCCGCTCATGGGGACGGGTAAATTTGATCACCAGCGCCGCCCGTGGCGGGTCAAACAGGCAGCCGCCCAGACCGGACAAGAAGCAGGAGAAGATCAGCATGGCGCCGCTGTCGGCCCAGGCCAGGGTGGCGAAGCCCACCGCCCGCAGCAACATGCCGGTGACGATGAGCGGGCGGGCGCCAAAGCGGTCGGCCAGCGAGCCGCCGAAGATCCCCAGCCCCTGCTGGGTCAGCTGGCGCAGGCCGAGGGCCAGCCCCACCAGACCCGCCGCCCAGCCGAGTTGATCGACGAAGCGCAGGCTGATCATCGGCATCACCACAAAGAAACCCAGGATCACCAGTGTGGTATCCAGCGCCAGAAACCAGCGTCCCCAAAACCTCGCCCTATCGACCATAACACCCTCTCATTCACAGATAACTTCATTCTGGAGAGGGTTTAGATATAGTGGTAGACGACAACTACCTATATTTCATATCAGGATTATTTATGTCTATGGATCTGGACGATCTGCAACTGCTGCTGGATGTCGCCGAGCTGGGCAGTTTCAGTCAGGCGGCGGCCATTCGTGGCTGGTCGCAGCCGCTGGTGAGCCAGCGCATAGCTCAGCTCGAACTCAGTCTCGGTGCGCCGCTGTTTCAGCGCCATCGGCGCGGGGTGACGCCGACCCGTGCCTGCGAGCAGTTTCTGCCATCAGCCCGTTCGGCACTGGCCACCCTGAGTGAGGGACGACTGGCACTGCAGGGGGCGCCAGCGCTGCCTTGCATCCGTCTTGCTAGCCTGCCCTCTCTGACAGCTGTGGTATTCGGTTCCTTGTTGATGGAGCTGGTGGACGAGCCCTTCGAGATCCGCTGCACCACGGATCACTCCGGGGTGATCATGCAGGAGTTGCTGACCGGGGTGACCGATATCGGCTTTGTGCTCAAGTGTCCGCCGGTGGCAGGCCTGCAGATGGAGCTGCTCTGCTGCTCCCCCATCATCGCCATCGCCTCGCCACTGCATCCGTTGGCGGGATGCCATGGCCTGACCCTGCAGGATATCGCCGACCAGCGGCTGGCGCCTCAGGTGTGGGGGCCGGGGTGTGACGTCTTTATCCAGCAGTTGCGGCGGCTGCGGCGGGCCGCCAGCCCCCTGCATGCGGTGCAGCCCGCCAGTGCGGCGCGGGATCTGGCGCTGGAACACGGGTTTATCACCCTGATGCCGGAGCTGGCCATCAAGCGGGATCTGGAGGTGGGGCGGCTGGTCAGGCTTGATGTGCGCAATCTGCCGCAAGAGCATTGGGATGTGATGATGGCGTGGCGCGGTGGCAAGCGGCCCAACCCGGCCCGGGAAACCGTGTTGGCCACCGCCCGCACACTGGCGAAACGGTGGCGGAATGAGGGGTGAATGGGAAGAGGGGGGCTGCAGTGTAAAAGGGTTGGCGCGGCCAGTGGCGATTGGCTACATTGGGTGGCTGGTTCGCTATTTGATCACTGATTTGAAAGGAGAATTCCATGTTTTCATGGCAGTTGGACGACGAGCTTGCGCTGCTCTTCTTGCAGCCCGATATGGCGAGCGAACTGTTTGCCCTCTGCAATGACAACCGGGAGTATCTCTCCCAGTGGCTACCCTGGCCGCCGCTGATCCAGCGCCCCGTCGACAGCGCCCTCTTCATTCGCAGTGCCATCGAGAAGTTCGCCCGCGGCGAGGGGCTCACCACCGCCATCGAGTATCAGGGGGAGGTGGTGGGGATTATCGGTTACAACAGCATCGATCACGACCTTGGCAAGGTGGTTATCGGTTACTGGCTGGCGGAGCGCTGGCAGGGCAACGGCATTATCACCCGGGCCTGTCAGGCCCTGATCCATCACGCCTTCGAGGAGATGGGGATGGAGAAGGTGGAGATAAGCGCCGCCACCGATAACGAACCCAGCAGAGCCGTCTGTGAACGGCTCGGGATGCAGCAGGAGGGGGTGACCCGGCGCGCAGAGCGGCTGGGCAACCGGATTGTGGACCATGCCCACTACAGCCTGCTGCGCGACGAGTGGCTAAGACAGAGGGAGTCCTGATGGCACTGCCACATATCAAGACGGCCCGAACCCATCTGACCATATTGTCGCCGGATCAGGCCCCCATGATGCTCGACTTCTACCGGCGCAACCGCGCCCATCTCGCCCCCTGGGAGCCGTTGCGTGACGAGCACTTTTACACCCTTTCTTACTGGCATGCCCGGTTGCAGGACAGTTACAGCCAGTTCTTCAACGGCACCAGCGTCAATCTGGTGGCGCTGGATCCGGCTGGCGAGCGGGTGATCGCCACCTGCAACTTCAGCAATATCCTGATGGGGGTCTTCAAGGCGTGTCATCTGGGCTATGCCATCGACCAGCAGCATCAGGGGCAGGGGGTGATGCGAGAGGCGTTGTCAGCCGCCATCGACTACCTGTTTCGGGAGCACGACCTGCATCGCATCATGGCTTGCTACATGCCTGCCAATCAGCGCAGTGGCGCCTTGCTGGAGCGGCTCGGTTTCGAGCGTGAGGGATTCGCACGGGAGTATCTGATGATCAATGGCCGCTGGGAGGATCACATCCTCACCTCGCTGATTAATTCAGCCCCCTGAGCGACAGATAAAAAAAACGGGCCCGAAGTTGCCTTCGGACCCGTCTTCGAATGAGGTGCAGGCTTAGTTGGCCTTGGCATCGCTCACTGCAGCTTCAACCTTGGTAGCCACTTCGTCAGCAGCTTTCTCAACGGTTGCAGTCGCTTCGGAGGTGGCCTTCTCTACGGTAGAGGTGGCTTCGCTAGCGGCTTTTTCTACAGTTGCAGCAACTTCGGCGGCCGGAGCAGCAGCAGGCGCGGCAGCTTTTTCTTCTTTCTGACCGCAAGCGGTCAACATCAGACCCAGGATACCGGCTACCAGTACTTTGTTCATGTGCATACCCTCAAAAAAAGATGGAGAGATGGTCTGTGCAACCATCACAGCGCCCACCGTTGCCCGGTATTGAAACAAGAGGCCGGGAGGCAGCAGGCGGGCGCAATATAGCCCCATTAGCTACCGATGAAAACGGATATCACAATAACATTTTTTCGTGCCGTGGATGAAAAACACTACTTAAACGACTACTATCAATGCAAGATGCGCTAAAATGACGAAATATGAACAATAAGTGACCTGGTTTGTGTTGTTTTTTGGCAGTTTAACAAGATTTACTCTGGGTAAAAGAGGCCGATGGCCAGCGCCTTAGTCAGACAGCTTCTGACAGGGCAGCCGTTTCCCCTCAAGGTGGCTCTGACGGGCCAGATCCAGCAGTGCCATTACCGCCAGCGCCTCGCATGCGGGCACCGGGTTGCTTCCTTCGCCCTTGATGGCGGCGCAGACACCGCGATAGTAGGCACCATAATCTCCCGCTTCACCCACCAGGCTCTGCTGCTGTAACTGACCATCGACAATGCGGCTGAGCTGACCGGGTTCACTATCCACGCCCCAATCCGCTGCCGGTGGCCGTTTGCCCAGCTTGAGCTGATCTTCCTGCACATCCATACCGAATTTGACGAACGAGCCCTGGCTGCCGTGAATGACAAAGCGCGGCATGGTGGCCGAGACCAGACAGCTGCCATGCAGGATCACTCGCATCTCGCCAGACCGTTCACCATAGCCCAGCACCACATGGAAGTAGTCGTCCGCCAGTGCGCCGGGGCGCTGCTCGGCCAGATCGGCCTGCAGCCAGTCCGGCTGGCCGAACAGCTGCAGCGCCTGATCCAGCACATGGGGGCCGAGATCGAACCAGAGGCCGGAACCCGGGCCACCCGCTTCGCGCCAGCGCTGGCGCACCTCGGGGCGATAGCGATCGAAGTGCGATTCGAACTGGGCGATCTGCCCCAGAGTCCCCTCGGTAATCAAACGGCGCACGGTGAGAAAATCCCCGTCCCAACGGCGGTTGTGGAAGATGCTGAGCAGCCGCTGCTGTTTTTCGGCCAGCTCGACCAGTGCTTGCGCCTCGGCCAGATCCAGTGCAAACGGCTTGTCGATCACCACATGCTTGCCTGCCAGCAGCGCCTGGCGGGCGAGGGGGGCATGGGTGTCGTTGGGGGTGGCGATCACCACCAGATCGACGGTCTCATCGCTCAGCACCTGTTCCAGCGAACCGACCCGGCAGCCGGGCAGGTCGGCCTGCACCTTGGCGGCATCACGGCTCACCACCCAGCTCAGGGACAAGTCCGGGGTGGTGGAGAGGAAGGGGGCGTGGAAGGTCTTGCCTGCAAAGCCATAGCCCACCAGGGCTGCGTTGAGAGTGTGGCTCATCGGGAGTTCTCCGCTGACATCGAGTGAGTGGGGTTGCCATCGCAGCCGGGCTGCCGGATGGCCATACGCTGTAAAGTCGATACAAACGAGAAGGGGGCCGATGGCCCCCTGAGTGTGCTCATCAGAACACAGGATTTATTGCAAACACAAGCGGCGTCCGCGCCGGGTCATCAGCATCACCAGGGGCGGCAGCAGCAGCCACATATGCAGCGCCAGTTGGCTCAGCGGGTCATGCATCAGGGCGCCGGTCAGGCCAACCAGGGCGCCGGATCCACTCATCTGGAACAGGCCGAGCAGGGCGGCGGCGGTACCGGCACAGTGGCCGAACGGTGCCAGCGCCATCCCGGCGGCAGCGCCCAGGATCATGGCAAAGCCGATGCTGGAGAGGAATACCGGCCCCATCATCGCCAGCGGATGTTCGATGTGCATCGCCAGGGTCAGGGCGATGGCAGAGAGCATCAACACCAGCAGGCCGATGCGCAGGGTGCGTCTTGGCCCCACCTTGGCGATAAAGCGTGGCGCCATAAAGCAGGCCAGAATGTTGAGCGCGGCGTTGGCGGTGAACCAGTAGCTAAAGCCACTCATATCCAGCCCCAATTTCACCATCAGCTGCACCGGTGCAGCAGTGACATAAGCGAGGATCACCGCCATCGCCAGCATGCACAGCGCCGCGTTGAACAGGAAGCTGGGTGAGCGCAGCACAGGGCTGTAGCGGGACCAGCTGATGAGGGCCCCTTCACTGCGGGTCTCCTCCGGGCGGGTCTCCGGCATCCGCCACATCAGCCAGCTGCCGACGATGAGCGCATAACCGGCCATAAACCAGAAGTTGGCAGACCAGCCCGCCTTGGCGGTGAGCCAGCCACCGAGCAGGGGGGCCAGCGCAGGAATAAAGCAGATGGCGCCATTGAGATAGGAGATCATCTGGCCGCTCTTTTTCGGGCCATAGCTGTCACGCACCACCGAGAAGGCGGCGACCGAAGTGGCGCAGGCGCCGAAGCCCTGCAGCACCCTGGCCAGCATCAATTCGCCGAGGCTGGCGGCAAAACCGGCCCCCAGCGCGCTCAGGCCATAGAGCAGCACGCCGCCCAGAGCGATGGGCTTGCGACCGTAGCGATCGGCCAGCGGGCCAACAAGCAGTTGCCCCAGCCCCATGCTGAACAGGAACCAGGTGATGGTGCCCTGCATCAGTGTCACTTCGGCGCCCAGCTGCTCGGCCATCTGCGGGATGGCGGGCAGGTAGATGTCGATAGCCAGCGGACTGAACAGCACCAGTAGTACGAGCAAAAGTATCAATGGCATCTGTCACCTCTTTAGTCAGCCAGGTTAATGAATTGGGGCGCGAGTCTACTGACTCACAGTAATGAATAGAAATGGTATTTAATCACTTTGGTTATTCCATTATGGAAACATGTATTAAAAAGCCGGTTATTCCCTGCAATGGATTCCCCCGTAACCGCACGGCTGCGGGCGTAATTGGCGCTTTTACTAAACGCTTGCGCCGCATAGAATGCGCAGATTATTTTTGCGGAGGTGCTCGATGAACAAGCTTGTCCTGGCAACAGGTAACCAGAAAAAGGTGAAGGAATTGGCCGCCATGCTGGCCGATATGAAGATCCAGGTGATCCCACAGAGCGAGTTTGCGGTCTCCGATGCCGATGAGACCGGCACCACCTTCGTCGAGAATGCCATCATCAAGGCCCGCCACGCCGCCCGCATTACCGGTTTGCCCGCCGTTGCTGATGACTCCGGTCTGGAAGTCGACCTGCTGCAAGGGCGCCCCGGTGTCTACTCCGCCCGTTTTGCCGGTGTGGGTGCCGGTGACAAGGCCAACATCGAGAAACTGCTCGGTGAGCTGCAAGGTGCCCCCGAGTACCTGAAGAGCGCCCGCTTCTGGTGTGTGCTGGTCTATATGCGCCACGCCGACGATCCCACCCCCATCATCTGTCAGGCGAGCTGGGAAGGGATGATCATCGACGAGCCTCGCGGTCAGCACGGGTTCGGCTATGACCCCGTCTTCTTCGTGCCGGATCACGACTGCACCGCCGCCCAGATGCCAGCCGAGCTGAAAAACCAGCTGAGCCATCGCGGCCAGGCGCTGGCCAAGCTCAAAGCGGCGCTGGCTGCGGCGCACTGAGTCACTTCGCCACCTTGTCGGTTACACACGGTCAATTACACATAGTCATCTACAATGGGGGCCTTGAGCCCCCGTTTTATTGGAAGCCCCATGCTGCAACTGCCGCCGCTCTCTCTCTATATTCATGTGCCCTGGTGCGTCCAGAAGTGCCCTTACTGTGACTTCAACTCCCATGCCCAGAAGGGGGAGTTGCCTCACCTCGAATATGTGGCCGCCCTGCTGGAGGATCTGGATCAGGATCTGAAATGGGCGCAAGGGCGGCCGCTCTCCTCGATCTTTATCGGCGGCGGCACCCCCAGCCTGTTGACGGTGGAGGCGATGCAAGCCTTGCTGGACGGGGTGCGGGCCCGTATTCCGCTCACCGCGGATTGCGAGATCACCATGGAGGCCAATCCGGGCACGGTGGAAGCGGACAAGTTCGCCGGTTTCCAGCGCGCTGGCATCAACCGCATCTCCATCGGCGTGCAGAGCTTCCAGCAGGAGAAGCTGACCCGGCTTGGGCGTATCCACGGCCCGGAAGAGGCCCGCAAAGCCGCTGCACTGGCCCACGACATCAAGTTGCCCACCTTCAATCTGGATCTGATGCACGGTCTGCCGGATCAGAGTCTGGACGATGCGCTGTATGACCTGCAGCAGGCTATCGACTGCGCCCCGCCGCACCTCTCCTGGTATCAGCTCACCATAGAGCCGAATACGGCGTTTGCCTCCAAGCCGCCCAAATTGCCGGAAGATGACACCCTGTGGGATATCTATGAGCAGGGCCACGCCATGCTCACCGCCAGCGGTTATCGCCAGTACGAGATCTCGGCTTATGCCAAAGAGGGCTACCAGTGCCATCACAATCTCAACTACTGGCGCTTCGGCGACTATCTGGGGATTGGCTGCGGCGCCCACGGCAAGATGACTGATCTCGCCTCTGGCCAGATCCTGCGCACCGCCAAGGTGAAGCATCCGAAAGGGTATCTGGATCCAAGTCGCCCCTATCTGGACGAGCAGTGGCAGGTGACGGCAGACGATCTGCCGCTCGAATACTTTATGAACCGCTTCCGGCTGTTTGAACCGGCTCCCAAGGCAGAGTTCGAGGCCTATACCGGCTTGCCGTTGGAGCGGGTTGAGACGGTACTGACCATTGCCCAAAGCAAGGAGCTGATCGAGGATTTGGGGGATAGCTGGCAGCTTACCTCCCTCGGCCATCGCTATCTCAACGTGCTGCTCGAACTGTTTATGGATGAGTGAAAACGGGTTCACGATCTGGCTGCGAAGCCGTGATCAAGGTTCATGCACTGCTCGGAATCCTCACGTATGTCTATACGCTCCGGTTCCTGCGCGGCTCTTCACCTTGCTGACAGCTTCTCGCGACAGGTCGTGAGCCTGTTTTGGCGAACAGTGTTTCGAGATAACAATCAGGGCGCCATTGGCGCCCTGATTGTTTTTGGTCGGTAGAAACCCGCTCAGCAGCAGACGCGGATCATCTGCTGTTGGCCGGGCTCCCACCGCTTGCCAAATTTGGCCTTGCGCTGGTAACTCCCCTTGCCCTTCTTGTTGCGCTCGACCCGGCTGCGAAACAGGGGATCGGAGAGCAGGGCGTGCAGATGGTTATCCTTTATCTCGCCGCGCTGATGGGCATAGTTGCCCCCTTGCGCATTTTTCTCACGGGGGAGGGCGGGTTGGTCGACCCGAATCTTGGCCATAATGGCTCCTCTTCTTGTTGCTCTTGCTGTGTTAACGCTTGTTTCTGGATGGCGGTTTTCGCGACGGGCGCTTGTTCAGGTGAGTGCCCGGCAACCGGATGCACTGGCACCGGTTAAAAACGCGGCGATTTTGTCACCAAATCGCCGCCGGAGCAATGCGTCGGGCGCGCCGAGTCAGTCACGCTAAGCCAACCACATCATGTCAGCCATGAACCGGGTCATGCTCGTCGTGGCTATGATGCTCGTGATGGGCCGGGGCGCCAGATTCCAGCGTCTCGAGGATGGCGCAGTGCTCCGCCGAGCGCGGCCCGCCGCAGCAGATGTTGGATAGCTCGCGCAGGTTGTCACGAAAGCGGGTCAGTTCGATGATCTTCTGCTCAACCTGGGCCAGCTTGGTGTCGGCTACCGCTTTCACCTCCTGACAGGTGACTTTGGCCTTGTTGGTATCGAGGTCGAGCAGCTCGCCGATGTCGGCCAGCGAGAATCCCACCGACTTGGCGCGGATAATGAACTCCAGCCGCCGCTTGTCCTGTTCGCTGTAGAGGCGGTAGCCGGATTCGTTGCGGATCCCCGGTGAGATAAGCCCGTTCTTCTCGTAAAAACGCAGGGTATCTGCCTTGACCCCGCACGCCTTGGCCAGTTCACCGATCCGGTACATGCTCTCTCTCCCCTTGAATGTATGCCGCAACAAAAACCGGAATCCACTATCGCCCCTTTGCCCATGGATTGCCAGCCAAGGGCATAAAAGGGGCAGATAAACATCTCCTTGCGGCCCTTTTTTCCATAAAACACTGAAAGTGAAAACGTTTCGAGAAAATCAAGTGGAAAACGTTTAACGCCGCGCCAAATAAGGCTTTGCTGTTTCAAAAAATCCACCACAGGTCACATTTTTTGTGTAGAATACGCGCCCATAACAGAGCGCTGCGTCAAGCGGGCATTTCCTAAAACGCTTTTGCCGGTTTTCGGGGCGAGAGTAGTTTGTGAAATCCCCCACTTCCATTTATTTGGGGACTCTCTGTGTTGAGCCTCGCCTCCCATGGAACGGTCCCCGTTATGTTGAGGACGATAGTGTGATGGAACAAGCTCGACCCATTCGCCGTGCACTGCTGAGTGTGTCTGACAAAACTGGCATTCTGGAATTTGCCAAGGCACTCAACGAGCGTGGTGTTGCTCTGCTCTCCACGGGCGGTACCGCCAAGCTGCTTGGCGAGGCGGGTCTGCCGGTGACCGAGGTCTCCGACTACACGGGTTTCCCTGAAATGATGGATGGCCGGGTCAAGACCCTGCATCCCAAGGTTCATGGTGGCATCCTCGGCCGTCGGGATCAGGATGACGCCATCATGGCCCAGCACGCTATCTCCCCCATCGACATGGTTGTCGTCAACCTCTATCCCTTTGCTGCCACCGTAGCCAAAGCGGGTTGCACCCTGGCCGATGCGGTCGAGAACATCGACATCGGCGGCCCGACCATGGTGCGCTCTGCCGCAAAAAACCACAAAGATGTCGCAATTGTCGTCAAAACTGCCGACTATGATCGGGTTATTCGTGAAATGGATGCCAACGGCAACAGCCTGAAACTGGCAACCCGTTTCGATCTGGCCATCGCCGCCTTCGAACACACCGCTGCCTACGACGGCATGATCGCCAACTACTTCGGTACCATGGTGCCCTCTTATGGCGACAACAAGGAGGGTGACGAGGAGTCCCGCTTCCCGCGCACCTTCAACAGCCAGTTCATCAAGAAGCAGGACATGCGCTACGGCGAAAACAGCCATCAGGCTGCCGCCTTCTACGCCGAAGAGCATGCCGCGCCGGGTTCCGTTTCCAGTGCGACCCAGCTGCAGGGCAAGGCGCTCTCCTACAACAACATCGCCGACACTGACGCCGCGCTGGAGTGTGTGAAGGAGTTCAGCGAACCGGCCTGCGTCATCGTCAAGCATGCCAACCCCTGCGGCGTGGCCATCGGTAGCGACCTGCTGAGTGCCTACGATCGTGCCTACCAGACCGACCCCACCTCGGCCTTCGGCGGCATCATCGCCTTCAACCGCGAGCTGGATGGTGCCACTGCGGCAGCCATCGTGGCCCGCCAGTTTGTCGAAGTGATCATCGCCCCGACCGTCAGCCAGGAGGCCCGCGACGCGGTCGCTGCCAAGCAGAACGTGCGTCTGCTCGAATGCGGTCAGTGGACTGCTCCGGCGCAAGGCTTTGACCTCAAGCGCGTCAACGGCGGCCTGCTGGTACAGGAGCGGGATCTCGGCATGGTGACGCTGGGTGACCTGACCGTGGTCAGCAAGCGCCAGCCGACCGAGGCCGAACTGCAAGATCTGCTGTTCTGCTGGAAAGTGGCCAAGTTCGTCAAATCCAACGCCATCGTCTACGCCAAAGATGGCCAGACCATCGGCGTCGGTGCCGGCCAGATGAGCCGCGTCTACTCCGCCAAAATCGCCGGTATCAAGGCGGCGGATGAAGGACTGACCGTGGCGGGCTCCGTCATGGCCTCCGATGCCTTCTTCCCGTTCCGCGATGGTATCGATGCTGCCGCGCAGGCCGGTATCTCCTGCGTGATCCAGCCGGGTGGCTCGATGCGCGATCAGGAGGTGATCGATGCCGCCGACGAGCACGGCATGTGCATGGTGTTCACCAACATGCGCCATTTCCGTCATTGATGGGTCAGGGGCTGCCGATGGCGGCCCTTTTGTTGTCTCTTTTCAACTGACTATTTCCACTGGCTGACGGCCCTGATGGCCGCCCAGTGACCACAAATAGAAGCGAGCGATACGATGAAAGTACTGATCATTGGCAACGGTGGCCGCGAACACGCTCTGGCCTGGAAGGCCAAGCACTCTCCACTGGTGCGTCACGTTTTTGTGGCGCCGGGTAATGCGGGCACCCAGCTTGAGCCGGGTGTCGAGAACGTCGCCATCGAGGCGACCGATATCGAAGGGCTGCTGGCCTTTGCCAAAGAGAAGCAGGTCGGCCTCACCATCGTCGGGCCGGAAGCGCCGCTGGTGAAAGGGGTGGTGGATGCTTTCCGCGCCGCCGGTCAGCCGATTTTCGGCCCGACAGCTGCCGCTGCCCAGCTGGAAGGCTCCAAGGCCTTCACCAAGGATTTCCTGGCCCGTCACGCCATCCCGACTGCCGAGTACCAGAACTTCACCGAAGTGGAGCCAGCACTCGCCTATCTGCGCGAGAAGGGCGCCCCTATCGTCATCAAGGCCGATGGTCTGGCGGCGGGCAAGGGGGTGATTGTCGCCATGACCTTGCAAGAGGCGGAAGACGTGGTGCGCGACATGCTCTCCGGCAATGCCTTTGGCGAAGCGGGCTCCCGGGTGGTGATTGAGGAGTTTCTGGAGGGTGAAGAGGCAAGCTTCATCGTCATGGTCGATGGCGAGCACGTGCTGCCGATGGCCACCAGTCAGGATCACAAGCGGGTGGGCGACGGTGATACCGGCCTCAACACCGGTGGCATGGGGGCTTACTCGCCAGCACCGGTAGTGACTGCCGACGTGCATAAAAAGGTGATGGAGCAGGTGATCATGCCGACCGTGCGCGGCATGGCGGCCGAAGGCAACGTCTACACCGGTTTCCTCTACGCCGGTCTGATGATCGACGGGGCAGGCAATCCCAAGGTGATTGAGTTCAACTGCCGCTTTGGCGATCCCGAGACCCAGCCCATCATGCTGCGGATGCAGTCCGATCTGGTGGAGCTCTGCTTGGCCGCTTGCGCAGGCAAGCTGGATCAGAAAGAGGCCATCTATGATCCCCGCGCCGCCATCGGCGTAGTACTGGCAGCGGGAGGCTATCCCGGCGATTACAGCACCAATCACCCCATCAGCGGCTTGCCGGTGGATGAGGTGGCGGGCGAGAAGGTGTTCCATGCTGGTACCCGTCTGGAAGGCGATACCAGCCTGACCCAGGGTGGCCGTGTGCTGTGCGCAACCGCCCTCGGCCACACGGTGGCAGAAGCCCAGCAGCGTGCCTATCAGCTCGCTGGCCGTATCAAGTGGGATGGCGTCTTCTACCGCAAGGATATCGGTTGGCGCGCCATTGCTCGCGAACAGGAGTAACTGACGCAAGCCATTGGCCCGCTGATCCAGACCCCGCTGCGGCGGGGTTTTTTGTCCCTGCTTACCGCTTTCAACCATCCTCTTGCCGCGCGTCACCAGTGCTTAATCAGTTACCAAGTGCAAACAAGCACGGCATGCCTGTCACTATTTGCCACAAAAAACAGCATTTTTCACAAACATTTCACCGTGAGTCATGGCATCATTCCCTGATGAATTCTTTTTAGGATTCATAAGTACCCCTAACAATTCGAGCATGTCGTTATATAAGGAAATCCCATGTTGAAAACCGTTCGCCCCCTGCTGCTGCCCCTGATGTTTGGCCTGATGACCCTGCCTGCCGTGGCGGGTGATCTGGAACAGCCGATGAAGAAGATTGGCTTCAACTACAAGCAGGCCGTCAAGGCTGATGATGCAGCCACCATGGAGCAGCACATCAACGAGATGAAGGCCCAGCTGGATGTGGCCAAGCAGAAGAACATGCCGGCCGCCAAGAAAGAGAAATTCCTTGAAGGGATGAACGAGGTACAGACCGAGTTGGACGCCAGCCTGGCCGCACTCAAGGCGGGTGATGAGGCCAAGGCGCGCGAGCATCTGGCCAAGGTCAACGACCTGAAGAAGGAGTACCACAAATATGCCAAGCAAAAAGGGTGAGCCCTTTCGCTGGGATCCGCTGGTTCGCCTGACCCACTGGGGCTTGGCGGCGGTCTGTATCGGCAACCTTTGGGTTAACGAAGCGGGCGAGGAGTGGCACGAGTGGCTGGGTTACGGCGCCATTGGGCTGGTTTCCTTGCGTCTGCTCTGGGGGCTTACCTTCGCCCGTGGCTACGCCCGCCTTGGCGCCCTCATCCCCAGCGGTGAGGATTTTCGCCAGCAGGCGCGCGAGATGCGTGAGCGGCAGCCTCCGGCACCGGGTCATCATGGCAGCGGCAAGCTGGCCGTGTGGGCACTCTGGCTGGTCGTGCTGGCCACCGCTGGCAGCGGCTGGTTTCAAAATACCGAGATGGGTTTTGAACTGGGCGCCGACGAGTGGCATGAGTGGTGCGTGGTGGCGTTGCAGGGGTTGGTTGGTCTGCATCTGCTGGCCATTGTCTTCACCTCCTGGCGTCAGCGCAGCAATCTGGTCACCCGGATGCTGCCTGCCATCGGGCGTCGTTCATCTATCCAGAACGGCAGCAACGAGCAAACCTGAGGCTCAGCATTAGGCTCCTTGTCTCTGAGTGAGGCACCTGATCCGGACCCTGCCCAGACCCGCCCATGGCGGGTCTTTTCTATGACCTCATCGAGCTCATCACTGGATATTGCCCGTTCGGCAGATGCAAAAAGGCCGCTCATGATGAGCGGCCTTTTTCAATTTGGTGGCCCCTGGGGGACTTGAACCCACGACCAATCGATTATGAGTCGACTGCTCTGACCAACTGAGCTAAGGGGCCAAATTGTGCGTTTAGCGGCGTGGATTATAGGGGAAGAGGAAAGGGCAGTCTATAGGCATATCAACCACTTGGCGACTAATTGTCCAGCTTGATAGAGGGCGCAAAGCGGGTCGCAAGGGTAAATGCCAGACAAAACAAAGCCCCGCATGGCGGGGCTTTGGCAGAGCAGTTTGACACAGGGTCAGGACTATTCGTCCAGGAAGCTGCGCAGCACTTCCGAGCGGCTCGGGTGGCGCAGTTTGCGCAGTGCCTTGGCTTCGATCTGACGAATACGCTCACGGGTAACGTCGAACTGCTTGCCCACTTCCTCGAGGGTGTGGTCAGTGTTCATGTCGATACCGAAACGCATCCGCAGCACCTTGGCCTCGCGGGCGGTCAGGCCAGCCAGCACTTCGCGGGTAGCGTTGCGCAGGCTTTCGCTGGTCGCCGCATCCGCTGGCAGAGCCAGGGTGGTATCTTCGATGAAGTCGCCCAAGTGGGAATCTTCATCATCACCGATGGGCGTTTCCATGGAGATAGGCTCTTTGGCGATTTTCAGTACCTTGCGGATCTTGTCTTCCGGCATGCCCATGCGCATGGCCAGCTCTTCCGGGTTCGGTTCACGACCCATCTCCTGCAGCATTTGACGGGAGATACGGTTGAGCTTGTTGATAGTCTCGATCATGTGTACCGGGATACGGATGGTACGGGCCTGATCCGCGATGGAGCGGGTAATAGCCTGACGGATCCACCAGGTAGCATAGGTCGAGAACTTGTAGCCACGACGGTATTCAAACTTGTCTACCGCCTTCATCAGACCGATGTTGCCCTCCTGGATCAGATCCAGGAACTGCAGACCACGGTTGGTGTACTTCTTGGCGATAGAGATAACCAGACGCAAGTTGGCCTCGACCATCTCTTTCTTTGCACGGCGGGCCTTGGCCTCACCGATGCTCATGCGACGGTTGATATCCTTGATCTGGGCAATCGACAGACCGGTCTCTTCTTCAATCTGCTGCAGCTTGCCGATAGCGCGCTGAATATCCTCGTCCATTTCAACCAGACGGGGAGACCAGGCTTTGCCAGCCTGCTTCTGGTATTCAAACCAGGCAGTTTCACACTCGTTGTTGGTGAAGGCCGCGACGAAGGTTTTCTTCGGCATCTTGGCCTGCTCAACGCAGAGCTTCATGATGATGCGTTCCTGCACGCGGACGCGTTCCATCATCTCGCGCATGTTGTTGACCAGGCGATCGAACTGCTTGGGCATCAGGCGGAATTGACGGAATACATCGGCCAGCTGGGCGATGGCGGCCTGGGTATCTTCGTGCGCGCGACCATTCTTCTGAATGGAGAGGCGGGTCACTTCATACTGGGCACGCAGCTCACCAAACTTCTCGCGAGCGACTTCCGGATCCGGACCACCGTCACCGTCGTCGTCAGAGCTGTCGCCATCTTCATCTTCGTCTTCTTCGTCTTCTTCATCTTCGTCGGCCAGATCGTCTTCGCCGAGTTCGGAACCGATGTGCGTGGCAGTCGGTGCCATGTCTTCGGTTTCGTTCGGGTCAATAAAGCCAGAGATGATGTCAGAGAGACGCAGCTGCTCGGCTTCGTACTTGTCGTACTGTTCGAGCAGGTAAGTAATTGCTTCAGGGTACTCGGCTACGGAGCTTTGTACCTGGTTGATACCGTCTTCGATCCGCTTGGCGATGTCGATTTCGCCTTCACGGGTCAGCAGTTCGACGGTACCCATTTCCCGCATGTACATGCGGACGGGATCGGTCGTGCGACCAATCTCAGATTCAACAGATGCCAGAGCCTGGGCCGCTGCTTCGGCAGCGTCCTCATCGGCGGTACCACCTTCAGCCATGATAAGGTCATCGGCATCCGGAGCGTTTTCAACCACTTGAATGCCCATATCGTTGATCATCTGAATGATGTCTTCGATCTGGTCTGAATCGACAATGTCTTGCGGGAGGTGATCGTTCACCTCGGCATAGGTCAGGTAGCCCTGTTCTTTACCTTTGGCAACGAGGAGTTTAAGCTGAGACTGCGGGGTTTGCTCCATAGAACTCATCCGGTTGGTGTTGCTAGGTTGCGCGTACAGTGCGCTGCTGCGCAAATAGCCAATTCTAATAGAAAACCGCCAGACATGCTATGTCTGGTTGCGGCGTCGGTCATGAGAAACCCCTGCCCGCAGTATTGTCGGGGCCAGGCGGTTATAAAAATTTTGCTTTTCATCCCGTCGATTCGGGCAACGCTATCCATATTGGGACTAATCACTCAAATATCAAGCCCCACTCTCATTTCTTTTCTCAATTTGCACCTCTCTTATCAGCATCATCAGCTCTTGGGTTTCTTCGGAGCTTAGTCCTTCCTGAGCCACTTTTGCCTGTAATTCTTCGATCCGCTGTTTCAGAAATTGGTTGATGAAGCCGACGAAGGTGTCCTGCAATTCTCCCAGAATATCCGGTTCCTGGTCGAGCCTGACCTCTTCAAAGAGGTCGTGCATCGCCAGCTGAGCGAGGATCTCTCCCTCCTTGGTTCCACGCCAGTGTTCCAGCAGGATACCGGTGGTGATACCGGGCTGGGCCAGGATCTGCTGGTGCAGCTGCAGCAGGAACTTGATGCCCTGTACGCGCAGTCCGGCCAATTCCGGCATAGGGGGAAGTTCGGCCGTTACCGCCGGATATTGCACCATCAGTGCCAGCGCACGCCGTAGTGGCGTCAGCTTGGCTGCCTTGGGTTTGTTGACCTCAGCCTTAGGCTGACTGTTGCGGGCAAACAGTTCGGCGATGCGCTGCTTGTTCTCGCCCCAGCGCATCATGCTGGAGAGACGGGTGATCAATCCTTCGCGGGTAAACCCTTCCGGTACGCGGCGAATAAGCTCGGCCGCCTTGTTGGCCACTTCGAACTTGCCTGCCTCACCGGAGAGTGCCGCATCGCGACCGAGACGCTCGAACATGAAGTCGGCGAACGGTTGGGCTTCATCGAGCAGGGCTTCGAAGCCCTCCTTGCCGATCTGGCGTACCAGCGAGTCGGGATCCTCGCCATCTGGCAGGAACACGAACTTCAGCTCGCGGCCATCCTGCAGATGGGAGAGGGCATTATCCAGCGCCCGCCAGGCGGCTTCACGACCAGCGTTGTCACCGTCGTAGCAGCAGACCACCTCGGCGGTGGTGCGAAACAGGGTGTGGATATGGTCGCTGGTTGTTGCAGTACCCAGCGCCGCCACCGCGTAGTCGATGTCGTACTGACCGAGTGCCACCACATCCATGTAGCCTTCCACCACAAGGATCCGGCGCGGATCCTTGTGTGCCTGCTTCACTTCGTAGAGACCGAACAGCTCTCGCCCTTTATGGAAGATGGGGGTCTCCGGCGAGTTCAGATACTTGGGGGTACCATCACCGAGCACCCGGCCACCGAAACCGATGACCCGGCCACGCTTGTCGCGGATCGGGAACATGATGCGATCACGGAAACGATCATAGCTGCCCGGGCCATTGTCACGGGTGATCAGCATGCCGCCCGAGATAAGCAGCTGCTCGTGATCCCGGCTGGCACCAAAGCGGCGGCGCACCTGATCCCAATCGCTGGGGGCATAACCAATGTTGAATCGTTTGACCACTTCACCGGTCAGACCGCGCCCTTTGAGGTACTCCACCGCATGGGGAGCATTCTTGAGATTGCTCTCGTAGAAGCGGGCAATCTGGTTCATCAGCTCGAACAGATCCCTGCTGACGGCGGGCTGGCTATTGGCCGAGCCGCCAATGCTCTGTTCGCGAGGCACCTGCATGCCCTGCATGCTGGCGAGCTCCTCGATGGCATCGGGAAATTCGAGACCGTCGTACTCCATGACAAAGCCGATGGCGTTGCCGTGGGCGCCACAACCGAAACAGTGGTAGAACTGTTTCTCCTGGCTGACGGTAAAAGAGGGGCTTTTTTCGTTATGAAAAGGGCAGCAAGCCTGGTAGTTCTTACCGGCTTTTTTCAGCCGCACTCGCGAGTCGATCAGCTCGACTATGTCTGTGCGTACGAGCAGATCGTCGATAAAGGATTGGGGGATCCTGCCTGCCATAACCGTCCTGTTTCATTGCGGAGAAAATAAAAAAGCCGCGCATTCCAAGGGAAGCACGGCTTCTTCGACCAAACAAGAGAGTTGCCTGTTACGCCAAGCGGGTTTTCACCTGAGCACTGACGGTGCCGACATCGGCACGCCCCTGAATTTTCGGCTTCAAGACAGCCATGACCTTGCCCATATCAGCCATGACGGCAGCACCACTTTCAGTGATGGCTTGCTCGATCAGAGCGGCAATTTCATCTGCGGTCAGCTGTTGCGGCAGGAATTCCTGCAACACAACGATCTCGGCGGACTCTTTGTCGGCGAGATCCTGGCGACCGGCAGCTTCAAATTGGCTGATGGAATCGCGGCGCTGTTTGACCATTTTGGTCACGACAGCGAGGATATCCTCATCATTCAGCTCGATACGGGTATCGACTTCACGTTGCTTGATTTCTGCCATCAACAGGCGGATCGCTCCCAGACGTGCCTTATCTTTGGCAAGCATGGCGAGTTTTTGTTGATCCTTGAGTTGATCCTTCAGAGACACGGCAATATCTCCCGATTAGTACAGGCGGATACGACGTGCGTTTTCGCGAGACAGCTTCTTGGCGTGACGCTTAACAGCAGACGCTTTGGCGCGCTTACGAATGGTAGTCGGCTTCTCGTAGAACTCACGGCTACGAACTTCGGACAGGATACCGGCTTTTTCGCAAGAACGCTTGAAACGACGCAGAGCAACGTCAAACGGCTCATTTTCACGGACTTTGATTACTGGCATGTGCCTTTCACCTCAGTGATAAATTGTTAGCTGACCTTCAATCGATCAGCATGTCTTAAAATGGTGCGAAATTATACTCTGGACAGGGAATGAAAGTAAACCCGCAGAGATCGCTCTGGTTTAAAAAACCCGCGAAGGTTACCATAGCCGTCTCATTTTAGCAGTGAAATTTTTTAGCAATGCGTGTATTGGGCATAGAGACATCCTGTGACGAAACCGGGATCGCGATCTTCGACGATCAAAAAGGGATCCTTTCCCATCAGTTATACAGCCAGGTCAAGCTGCATGCGGACTACGGTGGCGTCGTCCCCGAGCTCGCCAGCCGGGATCATGTTCGCAAGACGATCCCGTTGATCCAGGCCGCATTGCAAGAGGCGGGACTGGGCAAAGATGACATCGACGGCATCGCGTATACCGCGGGCCCGGGTCTGGTTGGCGCCATTCTGGTGGGGGCGACCATTGGCCGCTCGCTGGCGATGGCGTGGAACAAGCCGGCCATCGCCGTCCATCATATGGAAGGCCACTTGCTGGCCCCCATGCTGGAGGAGAAGGCCCCCGAGTTCCCCTTCGTGGCGCTGCTGGTCTCCGGTGGTCACTCCATGCTGGTGCGGGTTGACGGCATCGGCAGTTATCAGTTGCTGGGGGAATCCATCGACGATGCCGCTGGCGAGGCGTTCGACAAGACCGCCAAGCTGATGGGGCTGGACTACCCGGGCGGCCCGCTGCTCTCCCGTCTGGCCGAGAAGGGCACCACCGGACGTTTCCACTTCCCCCGTCCGATGACCGACCGACCGGGGCTTGACATGAGCTTTTCCGGCCTCAAGACCTTTGCCGCCAACACCATTGCCGCCAACGGTGATGATGAGCAGACCCGTGCCGATATCGCCCGGGCGTTTGAAGATGCGGTGGTCGATACCCTGGCCATCAAGTGCCGCCGTGCGCTGAAAGAGACTAGTCTCACGCGTCTGGTGGTCGCCGGTGGCGTCAGTGCCAACCGTCATCTGCGTGCCCAGCTGGCCGAGCTGATGGAGAGCCTCAAGGGTGAGGTGTTCTATCCGCGCACCGAATATTGCACCGATAACGGCGCCATGATCGCTTATGCCGGTATGCAGCGCCTGAAAGCGGGCGTGTTCGAGCCGCTGGCGGTCAAGGCCGTGCCGCGCTGGCCGCTGGATACCCTGGATCCGGTCTGATCCGCAGGATCCCGCTTTCTGGCGTGGTGGTGAGTATCAGGGTGGCCTACTGCTCCTGCAATTCGGCAGCGGCGGTTATAGCGCCGCTGGCACGCTGTTGCGCTGGCTGCTGCTACCGTGGTTGAGCCATCCGGATAAGGTGTCGGGTCTGTTGCTGGCAGACAGCAAAGCACACAGTAAAGAGATAAAAAAAGAGATAAAAAAATCCCCGCCAACTGGCGGGGATTTTTGTTTGGCTATCGGCAGGCGATGCGATTACAGCAGGATGCCGCCGAAGAAGAAGCCCAGCGCCACGGCGATGGCGATGGTGGCGGTGCCCGGTACGAAGAAGGGGTGGTTGAACACCGCTTTACCGATACGGGTGGAGCCGGTGTCGTCCATCTCGACCGCGGCCAGCAGGGTCGGGTAGGTCGGCAGTACGAACAGGGCGCTTACGGCTGCGAAGGAGGCAATCGCAGTCAGCGGGCTGACACCCAGTGCCAGTGCGGCAGGCATCAGGGCTTTGGTGGTGGCGCCTTGTGAATAGAGCAGCATGGCAGCGAAGAACAGCACCACGGCCAGCAGCCAGGAGTACTGGTTCAGCAGGTCGCCAGCGATCAGCTGGATGGTGTCCATGTTGCCTTTTACGAAGACGTTACCCAGCCAGGCGACACCCAGCACGCAGATACAGGCGGACATACCTGACTTGAAGGTCGGCATGTTGGTGACTTGAGTTGCATCCAGCTTGCACACCAGAGTCATGATGGTGGCAGCGGCCAGCATGATGCCCATGATGGCGCCGTCACGGGGGATTGGCGGGTTGGTGATCAGGCCTACTTTACCGGAGATGGCAGTGGCATAAGCCATGACAGCCACGATGGCTGCGATGAAGATCCAGACCGACAGCTTGGCGTACGGTTTGAGCTCGAGCTTGGTAGTACCACGCAATTTGATCAGCCCCTTAGCTTTACGCTCCAGATAGACTTCGTCCTGATCCAGCGGTTTGCCCATCATGTTGGCAATGAAGGCGCCCAGGATACAGGCCAGGAAGGTAGAGGGGATGCAGATGGCCAGCAGGGTCAGGTAGTCAACACCGAACGGCTCGAGCATGCCGGAGAAGGCAACCACAGCGGCAGAGATCGGGGAGGCTGTGATGGCGATCTGGGAGGCGACCACCGCGATGGAGAGCGGACGGGATGGGCGGATCCCTTGCTCTTTGGCCACTTCAGCGATCACCGGCAGGGTGGAGAAGGCGGTATGACCGGTACCGGCCAGCATGGTCATCAGATAGGTGACGACCGGGGCGGCGAAGGTGATGTATTTGGGGTTCTTGCGCAGCGCTTTCTCTGCCAGTGAGACCAGGTAGTCCATCCCGCCAGCCAGTTGCATACAGGCGATGGCGCAGATGACGGACGCGATGATCATGATTACATCCCAGGGGATGTAAGTGACCAGTTGGTCGCTCGGGATGGGCATGCCCAGACCCCACGTCAGTACCAGTACCCCCAGACCACCGGCAAAGCCGATGCCGATGCTGCCTATCCGGGCCCCCAGATAGATAGCGGCGAGCACGACAAGTAACTCGATTCCAATCATAGCGATAACTCCATTTTTTAGTTTTTTGGTTTTTATTTGGCAAAAAGCCAATTCCCGATCGGGCTGGGGATAAAGACCAATCGGGAACTGACTTTATGGGCCGGGAAGATCCCGGCCCACACACGCTTATACGGCAGCTTCGCGGGTGAAACGCTTGGCTTTGTATTGCGGGTTCATCAGGTTCTCGATGGAGAGAATTTCGTCCAGTTGCTCGGCGCTCAGCAGGCCGCGCTCCAGAACGACTTCGCGGACGTTCTTGCCGGTCTGGGCACAGATCTTGCCGACGATGTCACCTTCGTGGTGGCCGATGAAGGGGTTCAGGTAGGTCACGATACCGATGGAGTTCAGCACGTGGTTCATGCAGATTTCCGGGTTGGCAGTGATACCTTCCACGCACTTCTCGCGCAGGGAGATACAGGCTTTTTCCATCAGGCTCAGGGATTCGAACATCGCCTGACCAATCACCGGCTCCATGACGTTCAGCTGCAGCTGACCGGCTTCGGCGGCGAAGGTGATGGTGATGTCGTTACCGAATACCTTGAAGCAGGACTGGTTGACCACTTCCGGGATAACCGGGTTGACCTTGGCTGGCATGATGGAGGAACCCGCCTGCATTTCCGGCAGGTTGATCTCTTTCAGTGCAGTGCGCGGGCCGGAGGAGAGCAGACGCAGGTCATTACAGATCTTGGACATTTTCATGGCCAGACGCTTGATGGCGCCGTGCAGCATGACGTAGGCGCCACAGTCGGAGGTCGCTTCGATCAGGTCTTCTGCCGGCACATAGGCACGACCGGTGATCTCGGCCAGACGCTTGATGGCCAGCTCGGAGTACTCGGGCGGAGTGTTCAGACCGGTACCGATAGCGGTAGCTCCCAGGTTCACTTCCAGCAGCAGCTCCTGGCAACGCTTGATGGACTTGATCTCTTCACGCAGGGTGACGGCGAACGCGTGGAACTCCTGACCCAGGGTCATCGGAACCGCATCTTGCAGCTGGGTACGGCCCATCTTCAGGATGTTTTTGAACTCTTCAGCCTTGGCATCGAATGCCGCGATCAGGTGCTCCAGCGCGTGCAGGGTCACGTCGGTGCTGTTGACTACCGCTACGCGGAAACCGGTCGGGTAGGCATCGTTGGTGGACTGGCACTTGTTGACGTGGTCGTTCGGGTTGATGACGTCGTAACGGCCTTTCTCCAGACCCATGATTTCCAGGGCGATGTTGGCCAGTACTTCGTTGGTGTTCATGTTGACGGAGGTGCCGGCACCACCCTGGTAAACGTCGACCGGGAACTGGTCGAAGCATTTGCCGGTGTTCAGCATCAGGTCGCAGGCTTCTACGATCTTGTCAGCAATTTCAGGACGGATGGTACCCAGTTCGCCGTTTGCCAGCGCAGCCGCTTTCTTGGTCAGAACCATACCGCGGACGAATTCCGGAACGTCAGAAATCTTCTGAGAGCTGATCTTGAAGTTCTCGACAGCGCGCAGGGTGTGCACACCGTAGTAGAGATCATTGGAAACTTCTTTGGTGCCCAGCAGGTCTTCTTCAATGCGGACGTTCTTGATGTCGCTCATTGTAATGCCTCAGAAATCAGATAAATGGAAAAATCCTCACCGAGTGGTCGCGAGTTCCTTGCGCACAGCTCATCCTGAAGCACCACACATCGAGTGGGGCGGTAGGGAGAATGACCTCCCGAAAAACTAATCAATATACTACTCCAATTGAGGTATCGGTTATTAGAGGTGGATCACTAAATTTGAGACATTTTCAAATTACTTTGAGGAAAGTACACATATGTTATGACGCTTTTATCATGATGATTATTATAAATTTTTGTGAATTTTTGCCGGTTTTTTAGATGGTTGCTGACGTAGGTGTCATTTGAGAGGCTTGAAAAGGGCAGGGAAGACCCCACTTATTCAGAGTAAAAGTGGTGATGATGCGATGAACGCATCGCGCATGGGCCGCCTTGTGAAGGGCACCACTTTTTCTCAATTTACCGGTGCTGGAGTGGATATGGGCAAGTTGTTTCTGTTGTTGGTGGGTCTGGTGGTACTGGAGCTCACCGTGATGATCGAGGTCGGCTCAGTGATTGGGGCGCTGCCGACAGTCGGCTTGCTCATACTGACCGCGGTATTGGGCTCCTCGCTGGTGCGCAGTGAAGGGATCAAGACCCTGTTCAGTGCCCAGCAAAAGATGCAGATGGGCGAGATGCCGGGCCGCGAGGTGATGGGTGGCATGATGCTGGCGTTGGCTGGTTTGCTGCTGATTATCCCGGGTTTCGTGACCGACATTTTCGGTGTGCTGTTGCTGCAACCCTGGCTGCGCAACAAACTGGCCGACAAGCTGATCGGCAGCAGCCAGTTCCGGATGCAGATGGGGGGTTTCCAGCAGGGAACACCATCGCCGTTTGGCAACGCGCCGTCAGATGATCATCTGGGTCACGCCAAGCAGGGCGGCACCACCATCGAAGGCGAATTTGAGCGCAAAGAGTGAGCGTAAAGAGTAATCGACGAGACGAAAACCCGAGGCGAGTGACTGATCAGGGTTTGCCCTGATGGCACAGCGCCTCGAAGCGGTGTCGGGCATACCACCACGCGAGGGTGCCCGCCGCCAGATTGGCCAGCAGTATCCCCAGATAGATCCCCTGTTCTCCCCCCAGCTTTGCCCCCAGCCAGGCTCCTGGCAACAGAAAACCAAATAGTCGCAATCCGTTGAACAAGAACGAGATACTGGATGCTCGCACGCCATTGAGTGCCGAGGCCAGCAGCATCACCATGCCCTGAAAGCCATAACCGATCGGCACCAGATGCAGATAGAGAATAATCAGGCGAATGACCTGCGGATGATCGCTGAACAGATTGGCGATCAGCGGGGCGAGCAGCCAGGTCAGGCCATAGATGGCGAGCTGGAACAGCAGGGCGAAACGCATGCAGCTTTGCAGCGCGGCCTTGGCGCGGGCCGGATTGCCGGCGCCGCAGTTTTGCGAGATGAAAGGGGCCAGTACGGAGGCGAGGGCCATCATCACGATCAGCAGCAGCGCCTCGACCCGCGATGCGGCGCCGTAAGCGGCCACCACCTCGGTACCCAGGCCCGCAAAAATCGTCATCAGCACCGCGTTGGCCAAGGGGTTGAGCATATTGGTAAAAGAGGCGGGGACGGCGACATGGAGCAGCGATCGCCAGTGGTATAGCAACCGCGCTCGCGGCGAGAGGCGCCAGAGCAGCAAGCCTTCCCGATGGCGCAGGATATAGAGGCTGACCAGCATCGCCATCAACCAGGAGATAGAGGTCGCGATGGCAGCCCCGCGGATCCCCCATTCGGGAAAGGGGCCGATACCGAAGATCAACAGAGGATCCAGCACCCCGTTGACCAGCCCTGCCACCGCCATCACCAGACTGGGAGTTTTGGTATCGCCGGTCGCCCGGATGGCGGCATTTCCCACCATGGGCAGTACCAGCATGGGGACGGTGAGATACCAGATCAGCATGTAGTCATGGATGAGGGAGATCAGCTCGGCACTGGCGCCCAGCAGGGTAAACAGGGGGTTGATGGTGAGTGCGCCACCCGTGGAGAGCAGGGCCACCATGATCACCGCCAGAAACAGGCTGTCGGTGGTGAGGTGGGCCGCCTCATCGTGTTTGCCCTGTCCCAGGGTGTGACCGATCACCGCGGACAATCCGGCGCCCAATCCCATCGCCAGCGAGGTGACCACAAAGGTGACCGGAAAGGTAAAGCTGATGGCGGCCAGTGCCTGGGTGCCCAGCATGCCGATAAAAAAGGTGTCGACCAGGTTGAAGGCCAGAATGGCGATGATGCCGAAGATCATGGGGCCCGTCATCTGGCGCAGTACGACCGGGATAGGGGCTGTCAGCATGGGGTTGGTGCGGGTCAAGGGCTCGTCTCTACAGCTGGCTTTGAAGGTTCTGGCATGGAAAACGGGCGGGGTGAACCGACCTTGCACCAGGGTGCGGACATGGATGAACCATCGAAGATATTCATAGTACGTGAAAAATTTTTTTTTGTATTTGCCCTTGAAGGGTTAGCAACTCTGCCCCACATCAGGGACATATCTAATTTGGCCTGGAACGGCCATTCCTCAAAGCAACAATGAGACTCATTTTGGGAGAGTTATCGATGAAAATTCGTCCACTGCACGACCGCGTCATCATCAAGCGCATCGAAGCTGAAGCCAAATCTGCCGGCGGTATCGTCTTGACTGGTACAGCGGCCCAGAAGTCCACCCGTGGTGAAGTGCTTGCCGTGGGGACTGGTCGCATCCTGGATAATGGCGAAGTCAAAGCGCTGGCCGTGAAGGTTGGTGACAAGGTTATCTTCAACGAAGGCTACGGTGTGAAGACCGAGAAGCTGGATGGTCAGGACGTCCTGATCCTTTCCGAAACCGACATCCTGGCGATTGTCGAAGAGTAATCCATCCTCCTTTTCCCCGAATTGATTTAAGGATTGAAGAAAAATGGCAGCTAAAGACGTTAAGTTTGGTAACGAAGCCCGCATCAAGATGCTGGAAGGCGTAAACATCCTGGCTGATGCCGTCAAGGTGACTCTGGGCCCGAAAGGCCGCAACGTGGTGCTGGACAAGTCCTTCGGCGCCCCGACTATCACTAAAGATGGTGTGTCTGTTGCGCGTGAAATCGAGCTGGAAGACAAGTTCCAGAACATGGGCGCCCAGATGGTCAAGGAAGTGGCTTCCAAGGCCAACGATGCCGCCGGTGACGGTACCACGACTGCAACCGTTCTGGCTCAGGCGATCGTCAACGAAGGTCTGAAAGCCGTTGCCGCCGGTATGAACCCGATGGATCTGAAGCGCGGTATCGACAAAGCCGTTGTGGCTGCTGTTGCCGAGCTGCAAGCGCTGTCCCAGCCGTGCGCTGACAGCAATGCCATCGCTCAGGTGGGCACCATCTCCGCCAACTCCGACGAGAAAGTGGGCAAGCTGATTGCTGAAGCCATGGACAAAGTGGGTCGCGATGGCGTCATCACTGTTGAAGATGGTCAGGGTCTGGAAGACGAGCTGGCGGTTGTCGAAGGTATGCAGTTCGACCGTGGCTATCTGTCCCCCTACTTCATCAACAAGCAAGAGACCGGTTCCGTTGAACTGGACGACCCGTTCATCCTGCTGGTTGACAAGAAAGTCTCCAACATCCGCGAAATGCTGCCGGTGCTGGAAGGCGTTGCCAAAGCTGGCAAGCCGCTGCTGATCGTTGCCGAAGATGTAGAAGGCGAAGCGCTGGCGACTCTGGTGGTCAACACCATGCGCGGTATCGTGAAAGTGGCTGCCGTCAAGGCGCCGGGCTTCGGTGACCGTCGCAAGGCCATGCTGCAGGATATCGCCGTACTGACTGGCGGTACCGTCATCTCTGAAGAAGTGGGCATGGAGCTGGAAAAAGCGACGCTGGAAGATCTGGGTCGTGCCAAGCGCATCGTTATCACCAAAGAGAACACTACCATCATCGATGGCGTGGGTGATGCCGCTGTGATCGAAGGCCGTGTTGCCCAGATCCGTCAGCAGATTGAAGATACTTCTTCCGATTACGACCGTGAGAAGCTGCAAGAGCGCGTAGCCAAGCTGGCGGGCGGTGTTGCGGTGATCAAGGTTGGTGCTGCCACCGAAGTCGAGATGAAAGAGAAGAAAGCACGCGTGGAAGATGCCCTGCATGCTACCCGCGCCGCTGTTGAAGAAGGTGTGGTTGCCGGTGGTGGTGTGGCGCTGGTGCGCGTAGCTGCCAAGCTGACGGGCCTGCGTGGTGACAACGAAGACCAGAACGTGGGTATCAAGGTTGCCCTGCGCGCCATGGAAGCCCCGCTGCGTCAGATCGTGATCAACGCCGGTGAAGAAGCTTCCGTCATTGCCAACGCAGTGAAGAACGGCGAAGGCAACTTCGGTTACAACGCTTACACCGAGCAGTATGGCGACATGCTGGCCATGGGTATCCTGGATCCGACCAAGGTAACCCGTTCTGCCCTGCAGTTTGCCTCTTCCATCGCCGGTCTGATGATCACCACCGAGTGCATGGTCACCGAACTGCCGAAGAAAGATACCCCTGCCATGCCTGACATGGGCGGCATGGGTGGCATGGGCATGATGTAATCATCACCCTTGCTCTGTTTGAGAAACGGCTCGCCCAAGGCGAGCCGTTTTTTTATATCTGACTAAACTGAGTCTGTTGAGACAGCAAATTTGGGGGTGATATGAAGATGTTTGGTTGGCTGACGCTACTGTGCTCATTGGTGATCATGCCGGTTATGGCTGCTGAGGCACTGACCGGGCCGGTGATCCTGAAAGTGGGTGGCAACATCAGCTCGGCAGACGAAGTTGATGGCAAGGTATTGTTTGATCTGGCCAAACTGCAGGCACTGCCGCAACATGAGATAGTGACCGGTAACCCCTGGGTCGATAAACCGCACACCTACAGAGGGCCGAAACTGGCCGATGTATTGGCTGCCGTCGGCGCGGATGGCAAGACCATTACGCTGACGGCACTGAACAGTTTCCAGATCCGCATTGAATGGGACAAGGTCGCCAAATATGACCCTATCCTTGCATGGGAAGACAATGGCGCTGTCATGCGGGTGCGTGACAAGGGGCCGGTCTGGTTTATGTTGCCTCTTGATCAATATCCGGAATTGAAGCGATCCGAATATACCGACATGATGATCTGGCAACTTGATTTGATAGACTTTCAGCACTGATAAAAACTGCACGGGAGCATGGGGTGAAAGGAAAGACCAGGGCGTGGCCACTGCTCGTCATTCTCTATGTATCCATCCTGTCGTTTACCGGGAGCACCCTCTATTGCCTGATGCAGATCCAGAATGCGACCAGAGCGATGGAGAAATACACCTACGATGTCTCCTGGGCGCTGATGCAGTTGCAGCTGGAGCTCGGGCGTTTCCTCAATGCGGTAGAGGTCTATCACTATGGCGGGATTGATCATGACACCTTGATGCTGCGTTATGACATTCTCTGGAGTAGAACGCCCATCCTGTTGAGCGGTCAGCTGCGCAAAAGCATGCAGGACAAGCAGAAAACCTTGCGTCTGGTGCAGCTGATTGAAACCAATATTCGCCAAATAGAGCCTGATATCACCAAGTTGCAGAGCGGGGCGCCCGATTATCAGCAGATCATGATGCGCCTTGCCCCGCTGCAAGAGCCGCTTTCCTACTCCCTCGCTTCTGTGATGCAGAAGAACATCAACGTCTACTCCGAGAACGATCGCCATTTTGGCCAGCTGCGCAATGCCTTGTTGCTGATGGTCTCCGGTCTGGTCATTTCGGTGCTGCTGCTCAGCATGCTGCTTATATATGAAGGGCGTCGTCATTTCAGGGCGGCCAGACGGGATCCGTTGACTGGGTTGTCCAATCGGGTTGCGTTGTTGGAGCGGATGGAGCTGTATGCCACTCAGGAAGTACCGTTCGGGCTGGTGCTGGTCGATATCAATGACTTCAGGGATATCAACAGCAAGTTCGGCTATGACACCGGTGATCATCTGCTCAGCGAGTTTGCCAAACGGATCAAGGTGCTGTGTGAGGAGGGCGAGTGGAGCGGGCGCTTGGGCGGCGATCAATTTGCCATTATTCAGCGAGGCAGCAGTGATCTGCGTCAGGTCAGGGAGCTGGTTGCGCGCCTGCTGCACGCGCTGAAGCAGGATATCGTCTATGACGACTATCCCTTCCGGCTGGAAGTCGGGATCGGCATTGCCTTCTATCCGATGGACAGTGACAAGACCCAGGAGTTGTTAAGCCGTGCGGAACAGGCGCTGTTTCATAGTCGCAAGACCCACGTTCCCTATGTGATTTACGATAACTCCCTGCTCAACGAGACTGCGCGCCGCAAGCATCTGGCCTCTGACATGATCATGGCGCTGGAGCACAATGCGCTGGAGCTCTATTACCAACCCATCGTCAATCTCGAGAGTGGCCGCTGCGAAGCTGTCGAGGCATTGCTGCGCTGGCGGCATCCGGAGCTCGGTTTTATTCCGCCAAACGAAGTAATAATGGTGGCAGAAGAGTTCCAGCTGGCCGAACGGGTTGGCAGCTGGGTGCTGAATACCGCCTGCGAGCAGCTCTATCAGTGGCACCAGCTGGGTATGGTCGATCTGCAGATGTGCGTGAATATTTCGCCGGGCATGTACCAGCGCAATTTGCTCAAACTGGTGGCTAAGGCATTGATGGAGCACCACCTGTCTGCCAGCAGTCTGGTCCTGGAGGTCACGGAAGATACCACCATGCGCGAGGTGAAGAACTCGCTGCAACTGATGCAGGATCTCAATCAGCAGGGTGTTCTGTTGGCTCTGGACGATTTTGGTACCGGTTATTCATCGTTGAGTTATCTGCAAAAACTGCCGGTCAGTAAGGTTAAGATCGACCGCTCCTTTATACAGGGCATTGACACCTCAATGGAGGCATCCGAGCTGGTCGCCAATATCTGCCGGATGGGGTCCATGCTGGGCAAGAGTTTGGTTTGTGAAGGAATTGAGACTCAGGCCCAGCTGGATGTGCTGCGATCTCTGACCGATATCCATCTTTATGGGCAGGGGTATCTGTTCAGCCGGCCAGAGCAGGCGGAGAAAATCTATCAAACCTTGCTGGAGATGGAGGAGCTTTGGCTGGCGCGTCAACAATCTGAAATGGCTTATATGAGTTGAAGAGGGAAGTACTTGGCTGTCATCTACCTCAGGAATGTGTGATTCGGTTCAAATTTTCCTCGTGTTGTTTATTGTTTGAACGGCTGTGCGGTTTTATCAAAAAAACATGCAATTTACCCTTGCCAGAAAGATTCAACTCCCTATAATGCGCCTCCATCGACAGGGCAAGCGGCAACGCAAACGCCTAAGTCGATAACCTC